>JAFABT010000163.1 GCA_023425905.1 Actinomycetes bacterium
CGCGCGGGTCGCCGAGCACCCGCCGCGCACGCACCCCGCGGCGCGCGCCCAGCCGCGCCGATGCGGGCAGTCCGTCCGTCACGTGGGCAAGGACGCGCGGCACCGTCTCGGTCCAGTCCGCCTCGTAGGCGACGTGATCGAGGACGAAGGCCATGCGCCCCGGGACGGTCTGGTGCGCGTAAGCGCGCCCCGCAGGCGCGACCGGCCGGCCGTTCGGCACCGGGTCGAACGGTGCCCACACGTCGAGCCAGCGGACGTCGGCGATCGTGCCCGGGGACGGGTTCGGTGCGCGGCCCAGGGTCCGCCGCACGTCAAAGACGAGGAGCACAAGGGAGAGGAGCGTGATCGCCACGGGGCCGAGCATCAGACCCGAGAGGCCCCAAAGTCCGACGAGCGGCATCGCGAACGCCCACGCCAGCGCGCAGAGCACGACAGGCGCGCGGGTCCAGCTCCCTGCCTGGACGACGCGCATGTCGTGCAACCGGCCGTGCGCCCCTCCCACGGTCGTGAGACGGGCGGGACGCTCGGACGCGGGCATGCGTGCGAGCACCGCGTGGACGAGAGCCGCCCCTTGGGAGTGCGCGACGACGTGCACCTGATCGCGCCCGACCCGGTGGACCTCGCGTCGCAGGACTCCCTCGACCCGCGACTCCATAGCTCCACGGTCGACGGGACTGGTGAGGAAGGCTGACACGTCGCCGACCTGGGAGCTCACCTGGGCGAGCACGGCGTTCACGGTGCGGCGCACGGCGGGGACGGGGACGAGCCCGAGCAGGAGCACGACGACCACCGCCGCCAGCAGGACGGGTCCGGCAACCGCGAGCAGGCCCAATCCGCCGAGGACGTAGAGCAGCGGACCGACCATGCGGCCCAGCCACGTCGCTCTCCGGGCGATCCGCTCCGCCTGCTGCGACACTCCCCCAGCGCCGAGCGCGACACCCGTCCGATCCTGCTGCGCGTGGGCGCGGGCCCGCTCAGGAGAGCCCAGCGCGTCGCTCGCACGGACCGCGAGCACGGCCTGCGCGACCGCCACGGTGGGCGCTCGCCACAGCAGCCAGCGGAGCACGCTGAGCGGCCGCGGCGCCGTGAAGACGTCCGCCCAGCGCGCCTCGACGACCCGGACGCGCACGACGGGCTCGCACACCACCGCCTCCGCACGGCTCCCCGGACGCCCGACGACGAGCGTTGCCTCCTCGGGGCTCGGGGCCCCTGGCGGTGCGGCGGAGTCCCCGTCCGCGACGTCCGGAATGGCGACCTCGACCCTGCGGTCCTCCGCGTCGAGCAGCCGGAGGAACGCCGCGACCCAGCCGCGGACGGTGGCACCGCGCGCCTGCTGCCCGATGCCGTGGACGACGACGACCGTGCGCTCCGGGAGCCCCATGAGGCGATCCTTGCGCGTGGTCAACGTGGGCGCGCGTCCACGCCTCGGACACGATCGGATGAATCGGACGTTCAGGCTCATGAACTCCGCCCGGTTTGCCGAAGGACTACCGAAGCCACCGTCCCTCCTTCCCTGGGGTGAACATGTTGTTGCGCCGTCTTGTCGCCGGACTCTCCGCTGCTGCGCTCGCGGCGGGGGCACTTGTCGCCGCGCCAGCCCTGGCAGTGACCAGTGCCCCGATCGCGACGATCGACGCGGTCCGCACCGTGACCGGTGCGTCCGGTGACGTCGTCCTCGCCTGGAACGCCGTGGCGGGCGCAGCGACGTACAAGGTCGAGATCGCCGATGACCGGCAGTTCGGGTCGGCGAACATCGTCGACCAGGTCACGACGCCGGCACGCACCTGGGTGCCGACGAGCGGGCTGTGGGGGACGTCGTCCGAGCGCACGCTCTTCTGGCGCGTCGTCCCGCAGGGCGTGGGCGCGAGCGCCCAGGACGCGCCCGTGTACGAGTTCACGCGCAACGAGGCGCCAGCACCGTCGCTCCTCGCCCCGGCGAGCGACGCGCTCATCGCCTACCCCGCACCGACGGCATTCTCGTGGAACCCGGTGCCCGGCGCGATGTCATACACCCTCGAGTACGGCAGGGCCGGGAGCTCCGAGGCCGCGACGGTGACGACCACGTCGCCGACGTACGCGCCGGCCGCGGCCCTCGCCTTCGGCACGTGGTGGTGGAAGGTCCGGGCGAACTTCCCCGTTCCCGGAACGACCTCGGCGACCTACGCGGGCCCGTTCTCCGGCGAGCGCTCGTTCACGACGGAGTGGCCGGTGGCCGCGTCCCGGCCGCAGCTGCTCACACCTGCTGACGGCGCCGTCCTCAACGACGTCGTCCTCACCTGGAGCAGAGTTCCCGGCGCGTCGAAGTACACCGTTCAGCTCTCGCTCGACGAGGAGTTCACGAAGGTCGAGCTCACGAGCGTCGTGAGCGGGACCGCATTCGCCCTCACCCGCCCGCTCCCGAGCGTCACCTACTACTGGCGCGTCCGTGCGACCGATTCCGCGGGCCGCGACGGCGCGTTCTCGGCCGCACGCCAGCTCTCCAAGCGCATGGGCATCGACGCCACCGCGGAGGCCACGACGAGCCTCGGCACCGTCGCGCCTGTTCTCACTGTCGGTTCGCCCTCGGCCCAGG
>JAFABT010000164.1 GCA_023425905.1 Actinomycetes bacterium
TGAGTAGGGTGGGCTGCGCAGGGGATCCTCAACGACGCGGATCCCTTGCCTTCCTCCCTCGCCTCCAGCTCCTGCGCGGCCGTCGGCTCGCGGCGCTCACCGCGCTCGTCAGCTCGGGTCGGGCACCCCGGTGACCGTCGTGAGGAGGATCGCGGACCGGACGACGGCCTCGACCGCGTGGCGCTCGTGCGTGAGCGTGACGATCTCGCCCTCCTCCACCGTGACGTCACCCGAGGGGGCCGTGACGACGACCCGCCCCTGCAGGACGTACAGGCTCGCGGCATGGGGGGAGTTGTGCTCGCCCAGCCTGGTCCCTGCCGTGAGGGCGAGGATGGTCTGGCGGAGCTCTCCGTCGTGGACGACGATCCCGGCGCTGCGGCCCAGATCGGAGCGGTCAGCGGCCGAGAGGTGCTCGGCGACGAGGGCGTCGATGTGCGTGGGTCCGGGTGTCGTGGGCATGCCCGATCATGGCACGCGGGGCGCGGCGCGGCCGCCCGGACCTGGGCGCGCGTGGCGTGCGAGGGTCGAGGCCGTCCGGGTGCACAACGCCCCGGTGGCGTGACTCAGTCCTTGAGCAGGTGGAGCGGAATCGCGAAGGCGACGCCCGAGAGCAGCATCGCGAGGCCGCAGATCCAGCCGTTGTTCGCCGTCACACCGACGCCCAGGAGCCACAGGCTCGCGGTGAAGAGGGCGAACAGCAGGACGAACACGACGGGACGGGCGCCCGCGGGGCTCGTGGTGTCCTCGGTCGCGGTCGTCTCGAGCTCGCTCATCGCACTGCCTTCCGTCGTCGTGACACGCGGCGCTGGAGAGGGTGCGCCGACGGTGGGTCGATGGTACCCGTCAGGGAGCGGTCGGCCGGGGCGGGTCCAGCGGCTCGCCTGCCGCCTCCTCGAGCGTCGCGGCGAGCGGCTTGGGCTCGACGAAGAGCAGGAGGACCGCCGCCACGACGGCCAACGGGACGACGAGGAGGAACACCGGGGTGAGCGCGTCGTTGTAGGCGTGCAGGACGACTTCCTGCACGGGGCCCGGCAGCTCGCTGAGGAGGGCGGGGCGGAGTGAGTGGACGTCGAGCCCAGGGCCGCCGCTGCCGGACAGCCGCTCCGTGAGCAGCGTGAGGAGCCGCGAGGTGAACAGCGACCCGACCGCGGCCGACCCGAGCGAGGCCCCGATCTGCCGGAAGTAGTTGTTCGCCGCGGTCGAGGTGCCGACCTCGCGGAGCGGGAAGGAGTTCTGCACGACGAGGACGAGGATCTGCAGGCTGAGCCCCAGCCCCACACCGAGCAGCGCGAGATAGCTGCACAGCAGCCACAGCGGCATGCCGATCGTCATCGTCGACAGGAGTGCGAGCGCCACCGCGGTGAGGGCCGACCCCGCGACGGGGTACCACGTGTAGGAACCCGTCCGGGTGACGGCCCGACCGACGAGGACGGACGTGACGAGGAGGGCGGCCATCATCGGAATCATGAGCAGTCCCGCATCGGTTGCCGAGGCGCCCGTCGTCATCTGCAGGTATGTCGGCATGTAGCTGATGGCGCCGAACATCGCGACCGAGATGAGCAGCCCTGCCGCGGTCGTGAGGTTGAAGTTGCGGTTGCGGAACAGGTGCAGCGGAATGATGGGCTCGGCCGCGCGGGACTCGACGAGGCAGAACAGCGCACCGCAGACGGCGCCGATGCCGAAGAGAACGAGGATCGTGGGCGAGCTCCAGGCGTAGGTCGACCCGCCCCACGCGCCGATGAGGACGATGGCCGCAGTCGCGACGGACAGAAGCACCATACCGGCGTAGTCGAGGCGGGGGCGGTCCGTCGTCCGCTCGGGCGGGTGGAGGAACACGAGCGCACTCGCGGCGGCGAGCACACCGAGCGGCAGCGAGATCCAGAATGCCCAGCGCCACCCCGGTCCCTCCGTGAACCAGCCGCCGAGCAGCGGGCCCGCCACCGACGACACCGCGAAGACCCCACCCATGATGCCGACGTAGCGCCCGCGCTCCCGGGCGGGGACGACGTCGGCGATGATCGCCTGGGACAGGATCATGAGGCCGCCACCGCCGAGACCCTGGACGCAGCGCGCGACGACGAGGGCGGTCATCGTGTCGGCGAGGCCGCCCATGACGGAGCCGGCGACGAAGAAGGCGATCGCCGCGACGAGCAGCGGCTTGCGGCCGAAGAGGTCACCGAGCTTGCCGTAGATCGGCATCGTGATCGTCGAGACGAGGATGAACCCCGTGATGACCCAGGCCATCGAGCTCACGCCGTCAAGCTCACCGACGATCGTCGGCAGTGCGGTCGAGAGGATCGTCTGGCTGAGCGAGGCGAGGAGCATCGAGAGCATGAGGCCGACGAAGAGCGGCGTGAGACCGCGCGGCTGACGCTGCTCCGGGGACGTCGGGAGACTGTCCGTCGTTGTCGGGTCGCCCGCTCCGGTCGTGGCGGGCGCCGCGGGGCGAGACGGCGTGATGCGGCGCATGGAGACTCCTGGAACGGTGTGCGAGGGCGCAGGGTGCTGCGGGCGGGGGTGGGTCGGGTGCGAGCGTGGTGCGGCGGCTACGAACGCTCGAGGTCACGCAGGACCATGACGTGGTCGGCGACGACCCGAGCCAGCGGGGTTCCCGGCTCGGTGCTTCGCCACGCGTCGAGGGCGACCCGGAGGACGCCTGCTGACGTCGCGGCGAGGACCCGCACTGTCGGGGACATGGGCTCCGCTGAGAGGCGTTCGGCGATCACCTCGGCGAGGCCGTGCTCGACGGCCCGGAAGCTCTGGTGCAGGTGGGGGCGGAGGTCGGGGTTCGCGGCGAGGAGGTCGCGGAACCGGTCGAGCTTGCTGCGGTCGATCGAGTCGACGAGCGCGGCGAGCAGGACCTCCAGGTCGTCGAGCAGTGACCCGGAGCCCTCGCGGAACGTGGCTGCGGCGCCGGGATCGACGACGGGTGCCCAGCCGAGGTAGGCGTCGCGCTTGGCGGGGAAGTGGTTGAAGAACGTCCTGGGGGAGATGCCTGCGCGGTGCGCGATCTCCTCGACCGTCGTCGTCGAGGCGCCCTGGCTGATCGCGAGGTCGACGGCCGCCTCGACGATCTGCGCCCTCGTCTCGGCGTGGCGGCGCTCGCGCAGCGTGGGTGCAGGCGCGGCGGGGCCGAGAGGGGGGCGGGTCACGTCATCGACGTTAACACTCTCTGCAGTGTGTGCAGTGACTGCAACCAGTGAGTCGCGTCACGCCCCTCTGGGCTGTGACTCCCGCCGTCGCCACCGGTCGACGCCCATGAGCGCAACGAGGTAGACGATCGCGCCCGCCGCCGCGTCGAGGACGAAGTGGTTCGCCGTGACGACGATGACGACGAGTGTGAGCGTGGCGAAGGTGACCGCAGTGACCCGCACCCAGGGGCGGCGGCACAGCGTGTAGACGGCGACCGAGCACCACAGCGCCCACCCGAAGTGCATCGACGGCATGGCGGCGTAGAGGTTCGACAGCGCGCCGTCGCCCGGCGACGCCGACGTGAGCGCGAGCGTGCCCCACTCGGTGATCGTGTCGACGTAGCCCAGCTGAGGAAGCAGCCGCGGCGGCGTCATGGGGTAGAGCCAGTACGTCGCGAGCGCGATGAGGGTCATGACGACGAGGGCGGCCCGGTGCCGGGCGTAGGACTCGGGCCGGCGTCGCCACAGCCAGACGAGGACGACGAGCACCGAGGGCAGGAACAGCCACGCGTAGAAGTGGTTCGCGAGGACGACGGCGACATCGTGCTGCACGATCCATCGGTTGAGTCCGAGCTCGACGTCGAGGCCGACGGCTCGCTCGAACCGGAGGACCGACATCGCGTGCTCGTCGGCGAGGGCGATGCGGGTCGGCGCGAGGCTCCGCACGAGCTGGTAGATGACGAGCAGCCCGCCGAGCAGCACCATCTCGCGGACGACCGGCCGTGCCCGACGCGTGGCTGGCGTCGTGGAGGTGGGGGCCGAGGGCGTGCTCGTCGAGGTGGGTGCCGTGCTCACGACTCGACGGTAGGCCATCGGGGCGCTCCGCACGGCAGAATTCCACCGCCTGTCATCGTGCGCGGTGCGCATAATTGCACAATGGGCACCAGATGATTACCGTGGCGCGGTGACATCCGCAGGCCTGAGAGGGCGCAAGAAGATCGAGACCGCACGTCGGCTCGCCTCATGCGCCTACGCCCTCGCCCGCGACCGTGGCGTCGACGCCGTGACGACGGACGAGATCGCCGCCGCCGCCGGATACTCCCGACGCACGGTCGCCAACTACTTCGACGGCAAGGCGGAGGCCGTCGTCGACGGGTTCTTCCTCACGATCGGATTCCCCGGACAGCACCTGCGGCACCCCGACACCGTCGTGACCCGACCGCCCGTCGCCACGGTCGACGACCTGCTCGACCTCGCCGAGCATGCGCTCCGGGAGGTCCTCGGTGGCCCCGTCGTCGCCGAGCTCCACGCCTTCGCCCGCCTCGTCCACGACAGCACGCTCCTGCGGCCGTACCTCCTCGGAGCGCTGCGCGATCTCGTCCTGGAGACCTTCAAACCGGACGACGTCGCGTCCTGGGAGGCGGCTGAGCTGCTCCTGGGCGCCATCGTCGGCCTCGTCGCCGTCATCCTCGAACGGCTCGCGAACCCGGGGGAGCGGTGCGCCGCGCTCGAACCCCACGAGCTCGACGCCCTCCTCGAGCGGGCGTTCGGCTTCCTACGAACCGGCTTCGCCACCCACGCCCCGGTTCGCTGAGGCAGTCCCCACCCACCGCCGCCAGGCACCCCCACCGACACAGAAGGACCCTCGTGCACCTGCTCTCCGTGCTCAGCCTCAAGAACCGGGCGCTCATCGCCCTGGTGACGATCGTCGTCGCGGTCTTCGGCGCACTGTCCTTCACGAGCCTCAAGCAAGAGCTCATCCCCTCCCTCGAGATCCCGCAGCTCGCCGTCCTCACCTCGCACCCGGGTGCGTCGGCCGAGGTCGTCGCGCAGGACGTCTCCGCCGTCGTCGAACAGGCGCTCCAGACCGTCCCGGGCCTCCTCGGCACGAGCTCGACCTCCTCGACAGGCATGTCCGTCGTCATGGCCGAGTTCGACTTCGGCACGGACACCGCCAAGGTCGAGGCGAAGATGAACCAGGCCCTCGGGCGGGTGAGCAGCTACCTTCCCGAGGACGTCGACCCGACCGTCCTCGCGATCAGCCTCGACAGCTTCCCCGTCGTCCAGCTCGCGGCGAGCAGCGACGACCCGTCGACGCTCGCCGACACGCTCGCCGACACGCTCGCCGACGTCGCCGTCCCCGTGCTCGAGAAGCTCGACGGGGTCGCGAGCGTCTCCGTCATCGGCGCACCCGGGCAGCGGGTCGAGATCACCCCTGACGCCGAGGCGCTCGCAGGCCTCGGGCTCACCCCCGCGCAGATCGCGCCCCTGCTCGCGCAGAACGGCGTCCTGCGATCCGCGGGGATCCTCGAGGACGGCGGCCGCTCGCTGTCCGTCCAGGTGGGCGACCGGCTCACGTCCGTCGAGGACGTCGCCGACCTCCCGATCGTCACGGGTTCCGGCGCGGTGCTGCTCAGCGACGTCGCGACGGTCCGCCTCACGAACGACCCGACGACGTCCTACTCCCTCGTCAACGGCGTCGAGTCGCTGTCGCTGTCCGTGACGAAGACCCCGGACGCCAACACCGTCGACGTCTCCCGGGCCGTGCAGGACGCCCTCCCCGGCCTCGAGGCGCAGCTCGCCGGCGTCTCCTTCGAGGTGCTCGTCGACCAGGCGCCCTTCATCGAGGAGTCAATCTCCTCGCTCGCCACCGAAGGTGCGCTCGGCCTCCTCATGGCCGTCGTCGTCATCCTCCTGTTCCTCCGCTCCGGCCGGGCGACGCTCGTCACCGCGGTGTCGATCCCGACCTCCGTCCTCATCGCGTTCGTCGGGATGACCGCCGCCGGGTACTCGCTCAACATCCTCACGCTCGGGGGCCTCACGATCGCGATCGGCCGGATCGTCGACGACTCGATCGTCGTCATCGAGAACGTCGAACGACACATGGCCGACGGCCGACCGCGCACCGAGACGATCGTCACCGCCGTGCGCGAGGTCGCCGGCGCGATCACCGCCTCAACCGTGACGACCGTCGTCGTCTTCCTTCCCGTCGCGCTCGTCGGCGGCATGGCCGGGGTCCTCTTCAAGCCCTTCGCG
>JAFABT010000373.1 GCA_023425905.1 Actinomycetes bacterium
CCGCCACCTCCTCATCGAGGGGCGGCCCGTGCGGGCTCCTCTGCGTCCGGCCGCAGGCGCGCGGACTCGCCCCCGCAGCGCTCGCGCGCTCGCCGCATCCCGGTGTCGGCGCCCCCTGACAGACTGCCGCCATGCAGATCCTCGACGGTGGCGTCGTCCTCAGCGCGAGCGATCTCACGGCCGCGGCCTCGTGCGAGTTCGCGCTGCTGCGATCTCTCGACGCCCAGCTCGGACGTTTGGATCCCGCGGAGGCCGTCGTCGACGACGCGATGCTCGCGCGGACGGCGTCCCTGGGCCTCGCCCATGAGGAGCGGCTGCTCGCTGAGCTGCTCAGCGAGCATGGGCCGTTCAACCCCGCGACAGGACGGGGCGTGCTCACCCTGCCGAGCGGAGCGGCCTGGACCCGAGGCACCCTCACCGAGCGGCGCGACCGCACGCTCGAGGCCCTGCGGGCCGGGGCCGATGTCGTCTACCAGGGGCAGGTGTTCGACGGGACGTTCTCAGGCCGCGCAGACTTCCTCGTCCACACCGACGCCGGGTACGTCGTCCTCGACACCAAGCTCGCGAGGCACGCGAAGGTCACGGCGGTGCTCCAGCTCGCCGCGTACGGGGACGTGCTCGCGCAGGCCGGCATTCCCCTCGCGCCGGCGGCCGAGCTCGTGCTCGGTGACCGGTCCAGGTCCGTGCACCGGCTCGACGACGTCATCCCCGTGTTCCGGCACCGTCGCGCCCGCCTCGAGCACGTCCTCGCCCGGCATCTCGCCGCCACCGGTCCTGCGGCGTGGGGCGCGACGGACGTCCAGGCCTGCGGGCGGTGCGCGACGTGCGAGTCCTTCGTCGCCGAGCACCGCGACCTGCTCCTCGTCGCCGGGCTGACCGGCACGCAGCGCACGCGCCTCCGGGCGGCGGGTCTCGCGACGATCGACGACCTCGCGGCGAGTGAGGGACCGATCCCCGGCATGGCCTCGTCCACAGCCGCGACGCTGCGCGCGCAGGCCTCGCTCCAGGTGCAGCAGTCCCCGCCCGACGGCCACGGTCCCGTGCTGCCCGACGGCCGCCCGGAGGTGACGATCGACGTCTTCGCTCCCGACGCGCTGAGCCACCTGCCCCGGCCGGACGCCGGCGACCTCTTCTTCGACTTCGAGGGCGACCCGCTGTGGTCGGAGGACACGTCGACGGACTGGGGCCTCGAGTACCTGTTCGGCGTCCTCTCCGCAGTGGACGGCGGCGCCGGTCAGTCGACGTTCACCCCGCTGTGGGCCCACGACCGTGCGCAGGAGCGACAGGCGCTGCTGGACTTCCTCGCCCTCGTCGTCGAGCGGCGCGAGCGGAACCCAGGCATGCACGTCTACCACTACGCGCCCTACGAGACGACGGCGCTCAAGCGGCTCGTGGGACGGCACGGCGTGGGCGAGGAGGTGCTCGACGACCTGCTGCGCTGCGGCGTCTTCGTCGACCTGTACGCCGTCGTCCGGGCTGGGATCAGGACGTCTCAGCCGTCGTACTCGATCAAGGCGCTCGAGCCGCTGTACTCCCCCACGGCTCGCGCCGGCGTGACGAACGCCCAGGACTCGATCACGGAGTACGCGGACGCCTGCGCGCTGCGCGAGGCCGGCCTCGCTGACGCGTACGCGGAGAAGATCGGCCAGATCGCGGCGTACAACCGCGACGACTGCGTCTCGACGCGGGACCTGCGCGACTGGTTGCTCGACCGGGCCCGCGAGCACGGCGTCAAGCCCGCGGGACGCACCGCAGAGCTGGTCGGCGACGCCACGGTGCGGGTCCCCGGCGACCTCGAGCTGCGGGCGCTCGCTGCCGAGCAGGCGCTCCGTTCCCGGATGCGAGACGTCCCGCAGATAGAGCGCACCGCCGAGGAGCAGGCGCTCGCGATGCTCGCGGCGGCGCTGCACTTCCACCGGCGGGAAGAGCGCCCCGCCTGGTGGGAGCACTTCGACCGGCTCGGAACGCCCGTCGACGAGTGGACGTCGCGGTCGGTGTTCCGGCCCGGCGACCGCTCGGCCTCTGGCGAAGATCCCGTGGCCGCGACGCCGTGGCGCGCTCCCGCGGCAGGCAGCTCGCTCCGGAGCCGGGAGCTCACCCTGCGCGGCCTGCTCGAACCCGGGAGCGACCTCGGCCCGGGCGCTTCAATGTGGGCGGTGTACGAGACGGCAGCCGCATTCGCGATGAAGTCGTCCGCCTCGGGCTCTCTGTGCTGGAACCCGTCGAGCGTGACGATCGAGACCGTCCGTACGGTCGGCGAGGAGACGACGCTCCGCGTCACCGAGAAGGCACCCCGAGGGGAGACGGGGTGGGACGCGGTGCCCGTCGCGCTCGTGCCCGTCGTCCCCATGATGAGCAAGCCCCTGCAGATCGCGGTGTGCGAGCTCGCCGAGGAGGTCGTCGCCTCGCACGGGCGCGACGCCGAGCACGCGTCCCTCTTGCCGGCACGCGCGGTGTTGGACCTGCTGCGCCGCACACCGCCGCGCTTCCGCCCCGGCCACGCCCTGCCTCCCGCCGACGATCGGGAGGCCGATCCGGTCGACGCGCTCACGCGCGCCGTGCTCGGCCTCGACGGCTCCTACATCGCGGTCCAAGGGCCACCTGGCACCGGCAAGACGTACACGGGGTCGCACGTCATCGCCCGCCTGGTGAGCGACGGGTGGCGCGTCGGCGTCGTCGCGCAGTCCCACGCCGTCGTCGAGAACATGCTCGCGGCGGTGCGAGCCGCGGGCGTCGGGAAGGACCAGGTCGCGAAGAAGCCCTCCGCAGGCGCCGCGGCGCACGACTGGACCGCGCTCGACAAGCCGACGGACTTCGCCGCGTTCCTCCGGTCGAAGCCCGAGGGCACCGGCTACGTCGTCGGCGGCACGGCGTGGGACTTCGCCCCCGCGTCGAAGGTGCCCGAGGGCGGCTACGACCTGCTCGTCATCGACGAGGCCGGGCAGTTCGCCCTCGCGAACACGCTTGCGGTCGCGCGGTCCGCCCGCAACGTCCTGCTGCTCGGAGACCCGCAGCAGCTGCCCCAGGTCTCCCAGGGCACGCACCCCGAGCCGGTCGAGACCTCCGCGCTGGCCTGGCTCATGGCGGGGCACGCGACCCTCCCCGACGGCCTCGGCTTCTTCCTCGCCCGCTCGTGGCGGATGCACCCTGCGGTGTGCAGCGCGGTCTCCCGGCTGTCCTACGAGAACCGTGTCGTCTCACAGCCGGGCGTGGCTGACCGGCGCGGGATCGAGGGCGTCGATCCCGGCGTGCGCACCGTCCTCGTCGCGCACGACGGGGACGCGACGGTGAGCACCGCCGAGGCCGACACGGTCGTCGAGCAGGTCCGTACGCTCGTCGGACGGCGCTGGACCGACCCGCACGCCCGCACCCCCGGGGACCGCGACCGTCCGCTCACCGCGGCCGACGTGCTCGTCGTCGCCGCGTACAACGCGCAGGTCTCGGAGATCCGTCGGCGTCTCGTGCACGCGGGGCTGGGCGAGACGAGGGTCGGGACGGTCGACAAGTTCCAAGGCCAGGAGGCCCCCGTCGCGATCATGTCCCTCGCCGCGTCGAGCGCCGCGGAGGTGCCTCGCGGCATCGAGTTCCTGCTCAACCGCAACCGTGTCAACGTCGCCGTCTCCCGGGCCCAGGTGCTCGCGGTCGTCGTCCGGGCGCCCGGGGTCGTCGACCATCTCCCCGCCACACCGGCGGGCCTCGCCGAGCTGGGTGCCTTTCTCGGGCTCAGCCCGACCATCGGGCCCGCGGTCGTCAGGGAGTGAGCCGGAGCGCGTCCGCAACGAGGCCGAACACCTCGACCTGCTCGCGCAGCGCGACCACCCGTGCTGCGCCGGGACCCGTGGCCGTGACGCGCACCGGACCGCCGGTGTGCTCCTGCCGACCGGTCGTCGTCGCGTACGACACCGTGAGGACGCCGCCGCCCTCCGTCCGCAAGGAGCGGGTGAGCCCAGCCGTCGTCGCCCCCGACGGAACGATCTGGGTCGCCTGGGCATGATCAGCGGTGACGACGACGAGCGTGTCGCCGTCGGCCGCGGCGAAGTCGAGCGCAGCGCGCACGGCGCGGTCGAAGGCGAGGGTCTCGCCGATCTGTCCGCACGGGTCGGCGCGGTGCGCCCGCTTGTCGATGCTCGCGCCCTCCACCTGGAGGAAGAATCCAGCGGCCGGATCAGCCCCGTCGAGCAGCGTGAGCGCGGCGCGTGTCATCGCCTCGAGCGTCGGCTGGGACGCCGGACGCTCGTCCGAGCGCCCGCACCGCGCCGGTGTCTCTGCCCCGCCGTCGGGCGTCGCCGCAGGCCCCGACCACTCGACGGCAAGGTGACCGGGGGCGAAGAGCCCGAGGACGGGATCCCTCAGGTCGTCGGGCCGGAGATCGGCAAGCCCGCCCTCATCGGTGACGATCCGGAACCCGCGCTCGCGTGCCTGGTCATGGAGCGAGAGCCCCTCCCACCGACCGGCCCGGGCCCGCTCGGCGAAGACGTCAGCCCCGCCGCCGAGGGTGAGATCAGGCGGTGCCGCGAGCAGCTGTTCGCTGATGGACCCGGAACCGCCGTTCTCGAGCGCATCGCCCGGGCAGCGCTCCGTCGTGCTTGCCGGCCCGTCGCACGCCCGGTCGACCACGTGTGCGACCTGGACCGCGGCCGTCGCGTCCTGGACGGCTGCGGTCGTCACCGACCCCGTGCGCATACCTGCCTCCGCTGCGAGCTCGACGAGCGTGCGTAGCGGGCGTCCCTCCCGGTCGACCGAGATCGCCCGATCGACCGTCCGGCGACCTGTCGCGATCGCCGTCCCGCTCGCCGCCGAGTCCGCGACGAGGTCGTCCGCGCCGTCTCGGGTGAGCGACCGCACCGTGACGAGCGCGAGCGCGTCCAGCCGGTCGATCCCTGCGAGCAGCCCGCCGGGCCCCGGCTGGTACGCACGCGCCGCCTCGATCTCGGCCTCCCCCATCCCGTCGCCGATGAGCAGGACGACGTTCCGGGCCCGCGGGGCCCGCTCGTCGGCGGGCGTAGGCGTCGCCGGGCCTGCCGGTGGCCAACGCGTCATTTCCGTGCTCGTCGCCGACGCGGACGCCGGAGCAGCCCCCGACGCGGTCCCAGGGCCGGAGTGCGTCCTCGGCAGGCCCACTGCGAGCACGGCGAGCACGACGAGACCGGCAGCCGCGGCTCCCGCCGCGGTCGCCGCAACGACGGGTCGACGCGCAGACCTGCCCATGCCGCCCTCCCCGTCCTCACGAAGCGCCGCTCGTGCCCCGCCGCCCCCGCCGTCAGCCGGGTGTCAGGTTGGCGACCTGGTCGCGAGTCCGATCTTCGTCCCGCGGACCGCAGCGGGACAAGGTGCGCGCTGACGTGCACGTGCGTGCGGTAGGTGCGTGCGCCCCGCACGTCATCCGCATCGCGCCCGTGTGCGGATCAGCCGCACGGCGCGATTCACGCGGACGCGGGATGAGTGACGAGCGCCCTCATGTCCTCGGCCCCCGTACGCTGCGCGAGCGCGACGGCCACCCGGGCAGCAGCGACGGCGTCGTCCTCCGCGTCATGGTGGCGGAACGAGGCGAGGCCGAGCGCCCCGACGACGTGCGGCAGCTTGTACGACGGGAGCGAGAGTGCGCGCTTCGCAAGCGCCCAGGTGCACGCGAAGTCCCGCTCGACCCAGTCGAGGCCGTGCAGCTCGCCCGCGCGCCGCAGCACCGAACGGTCGAAGGGTGCGTTGTGGGCGACGAGGACGTCGTCGGCGACGAGGTCGACGAACCAGGGCCACAACGCGTCCCACGTCGGGGCACCCGCGACCTCGTGGGCACGGATGCCGTGCACCGAGATGTTCATCGGATTGAACTCGACCCCGCGGCCCGGGTTGACGAGTCGCGAGAACCGTTCGACGACGACGCCGTCGACGACCTTCGCGACGCCTACCGCGCACACGGACGAGCGCTGGGCGTTCGCGGTCTCGAAGTCGACGGAGGTGAAGCTCATGCCCCTCACGCGTAGAACACCCGCTCGACGACGGCCCGTGCCCGACGGCTCGCCCGCAGGTGGTCCTCCTCGAGGTCCGACGCCGACCCGGGCGGGTACCCGAGCAGCCGCGCGAGGCCGGCGAGGTCGCGCCGGTCGACGGGCAGCAGCGAGGCGGCCGCACCGTCGGCCCGGCCCGTTGACAGCACGAGCGCGTCGCGCAGGTCGGAGGCCCGGTGCCACGCGTCCATGAGGATCTCGACGTCCTCGGCGGTGAGCAGACCGGCGTCGCGCGCCGCGTCGAGCGCAGCAGTGGTCGACGGTGTGCGCAGCGCGGGAACCGCGTGCGCGTGCTGGAGCTGGAGCAGCTGGACGAGCCACTCGACGTCCGCGAGCCCGCCGGGCCCGAGCTTGAGGTGCCGGGTGCGGTCCACCCCACGGGGCAGCCGCTCCGCCTCGACCCGGGCCTTGATGCGCCGCACCTCGCGCGCCCCGGCGGCGTCGAGCCCGCCCGCGGGGTAGCGCACCGGGTCGACGAGAGCGACGAACCGCTCCGCGAGGTCGCCCGAGCCGGCGACGGGCCTCGCCCGGAGGAGCGCCTGGGCCTCCCACACCTCGGCCCACCGCTCGTAGTACTCGGCGTAGGAGTCGAGGGAGCGCACGAGCGGACCGTTGCGGCCCTCCGGGCGCAGGGACGCGTCCACCTCGAGCGCCGGCTCCGGGCCGACGGCCCCGAGAAGAGAGCGCATCGCGCTCGCGACCGCGAGCGCGTACGCCTGCGCCTGCGCAGGGTCGACGCCCTGCCGGGGCTGCTGGACGAAGAGGACGTCCGCATCCGAGGCATAGCCGGTCTCACGTCCGCCCAAGCGGCCCATGGCGACGACGAGGAGGTCGGCCGGGCTCTCGTCGAGCCCTCGCTCCGTGCGGACCTGGTGCTCCGCCGCGCGCAGCCCACCGAGGAGGACGACGTCGGCGGCGTTCGTGAGGCCCTCGGCGGCGTCGGACGGGCTCATGACGCCGAGCACCTCCGCAGCCGCCGCACGCGCGAGTTCGCGGCGGCGCAGCGCACGGATCGCCGTCGCCGCAGCGAGCGGGTCGTCCGAGCGGTTGAGGATCGCGTCCGCCTCGCCCCAGAGCCGCTCGAAGCTGCGCGGGGTGAGCTCGGCGTCGTCGTCGAGCCACGCGACGGACTCCGGTGAGCGTGAGACGGCGTCGGCCGCGTACCGGGACGTCGAGAGGATCCGCGCGAGCCGCGTCGCAGCGACGCCCGAGTCTCGGAGCAGCTTGAGGAACCAGTGCGTCGTGCCGAGCTGGTCCGAGAGCCGCCGGAAGGCAAGCAGACCGCCGTCCGGATCCGGGCCCTCCGCGAACCAGCCGAGCATGACGGGGAGGAGCTGCCGCTGGATCGCAGCCCGACGCGTCACGCCCTCGATGAGCGCGGCGATGTGCCGCAGCGCGCCCGCCGGGTCGCGGTACCCGAGGGCCTGGAGCCGGTCGCGCTGCGCCTCGGGACTGAGCGCCGCCTCCGCCGTCGACAGCTGCGCGATCGCCGGCAGCAGCGGGCGGTAGAAGAGCTCCTCATGGAGGCTGCGGACCTCACGCCGCACCTGGCGCCACCGGGCCGAGAGCCCGTCGGCCCCCTCGGCCCGCATCCCGGCGGATCGTGCGAGGCGTCGGAGGTCTGCCTCAGCGGTCGGCATGAGGTGCGTGCGCCGCAGCCGGTGCAGCTGGATGCGGTGCTCGAGGACACGCAGCAGCCGGTAGCAGACCGCGAGCCGCGCCGCGTGCTCCCGGGCGACGTAGCCGCCGGCTGCGAGCGCCGCGAGGGCCGTGAGCGTCGACCCGGAGCGGATCGTGTCGTCGCTGCGCCCGTGGACGAGCTGGAGGAGCTGGACCGTGAACTCGACGTCGCGCAGCCCGCCCGCGCCCAGCTTGATCTGGGTGTCGGCCTCGGCGGCCGGGATGTGGCTCTCGACCCGTCGTCGCATGGCCTGCGAGTCCTCGACGAAGTTGTCGCGCCGCACCGCGTCCCACACGAAGGGTTGGGTCATCGCGACGTAGTCCGCACCGAGGGCGAGGTCGCCCGCGACCGGCCGCGCCTTGAGCAGCGCCTGGTACTCCCACGTCTTCGCCCAGCGCTCGTAGTACGCGCGGTGGCTCGCGAGCGTGCGCACGAGCGGGCCCTGCTTGCCCTCGGGTCGCAGCGCCGCGTCGACGGGCCACAGCTCGGGTTCCCCGGAGGGTGAGCCGCAGGCGCGCGCCATCGTCGTCGCGATCCGGGTGCCGACAGCGAGCGCGTCGTCTTCCTCGCGCGGCTGCCCGTCAGGAAGCGTCCCGGCCTCGACGACGTAGACGACGTCGACGTCGGACACGTAGTTGAGCTCACGCCCCCCGCACTTGCCCATGCCGATGACCGCGATCCGCACTCCGGCGCCGTGGTCGTCGAGCTCACCCCGTCCCAGGGCGAGGCCGGCCTCGAGTGCTGCGGAGGCGAGGTCCGCGAGTGCGGCGGCCACGCCCGGCAGGCGGCTGAGCGGGTCCTCTGCCGTGAGGTCGGTCGCGGCGATGCGCAGCAGCCGACGGCGGTACGCCCGTCGCATCGCGTCGACTCCCTCCGCGCCGACGCGCGTCGCGACCGGCTCGGCCGCGTCCGGGTCGGCACCGACTGCGACGAGCAGCTCGGCCCGGACAGCACGGGCTGGCTGACCAGTCCCCGGCTCGTCGTCGAGGAGCAGGAGGATGTCCTCCGGGTGCGCCACCAGCGCGTCACCGAGGGCCACGGACGCGCCGAGGACCGCGATGAGCCGGGCACGGGCTGCGCCGTCCTCGGCGAGGACGCGCGCGAGGACGGTCCCCAGCTCGGCCGCGTCGGGTGTGGCACCGGGAGCGCCGCTCGCACCGACGACCGCGCCGGCGATCCGGACG
>JAFABT010000376.1 GCA_023425905.1 Actinomycetes bacterium
ATGCCGGGCCCCCGCGGTCGTGCTGCGCTGCGATCAGCGCGGGTCCCCCGGCTCGATCTGCCGGATCACCCGCGCCGGGTTGCCGACCGCGACGACGTTCGCGGGCAGGTCCTTCGTCACGACGGCGCCCGCGCCCACGACGGTGTTGTCCCCGATCGTCACCCCCGGGCACACGACGACGCCGCCCCCGAGCCACACGTTGTCCCCGAGCGTGATCGGCTCCGCGGCCTCGAGCTTGTCACGGCGCGGCTGCGGGTCGACGGGGTGGGTCGGGGTGAGGAGCTGGACGTTGGGGCCGATCTGGCAGTCCTCCCCGATCGTGATCGTCACGACGTCGAGCGCGGTGAGGTTCGAGTTGACGAAGGTCCGCGCGCCGATGTGGATGTTCTCCCCGTAGTCGACGAAGAGCGGCGGCTTGACGTAGGCGCCCTCGCCGAGCGAACCGAGCAGCGCGACGAGGTGCTCGCGGGCGTCGGGCTCCCCCGCGGCCTCGGCCCGGTGGTACTCGTAGGTGAGGCGCAGCGCCTCGCGCGAGATGCGCTCGCTCTCCGGGTCGTCGGCGATGTAGAGGTCGCCCGCGAGCATGCGCTCACGATTCGTGCGCGGGTCACCCGCGAAGTACTCGGTCGTCATGGCACCACCCTACGGAGGTGCTTCCCGCCCCCTGCCGGTCGCCGGATCATGCTGTCGGTGAACATCGGGCGAATGCGACCGTTCGCGCCATATCGTGTCCGTGTGCCCCGTCGTCTCGTCGTCCTCGTCGCCGTCCCCGCCGTCCTGCTCGCGGGCTGCTCCTCAGAGTCGCGCCCCGAGCCCGACGCCCCCGCGAGCGCCATCCCCGGTGCGTGGTTGGAGCGCACCGCTGAGGGCTGGCCCGAGTCGAAGGCCTTCGGCGGCGCCATTCCCGTCCTCGCGAGCGGTACGTGCGTGCTCACCGAGGAGATCACGGCGCGCGGCGTCACGGCGTCGGACGACCTCGTCGGCTACGGCTCCTACGGTGACGACCGCAGCGCCCCCGACGCCTACCGGTACGTCTGCGACTTCCGCGCCGACGGCCTCTCCGCGCAGCTCCAGGTCGTCAAGGCGCCCTCGGTCGACATCGCCCGCAAGACGGTCGACCTCTTCCTCGGCGAGAAGACGACGAAGGACCAGCAGAACGCGCCGACGACGGTCAAGGTCGGCGCAGTCGACGTCCACGTGAACAAGCGCTGGTACCCCAAGCCCGAGTACGGCGAGGCCGTCGCGCTCTTCCACGACGAGGAGGCCAAGGCCCTCGTCCAGCTCGAGGTGACGTCGCTCGACGCCGACTCCTTCGCCTCGTACACCCCGCAGCAGGTCGCGACCGACCTCATGCTTGAGCTCGCCCGGGCCTGAGCCCTGAGCCGCTGGCCGACCGGGTCAGCTGGCCACGCGCGACGCGGCCGCGCAGATCCGGTCGAGGTACGCCTCGACGCCGGCACTGCGCTCGGCGAGCAGCCGCTTGAGACGCGCCTCGTGCTCGAGCATCCTCAGGAGCACCGACACCTCGGTCCCACCCGCCACCGGCTTGACGACGACGGTCCTCGTGAGCAGGTGCGCGGTCGACAGGCTCCGGACCGTGAAGCTCCGTCCCGGGTCCTCGGCGACCACCTCGACCATCGTGACCTCCCGCGCCGGCGGGGTCCACGTGACGACCATGCAGATCTGCTCACCGACCTCTCCACGAGGCGTCCCGGGCGCCGTGAAGGTGACGGCGGCGGGGTCGTCGGTGTCCAGCCGTGCCTGCTCCGCGGGGCGGACCGCGGCCCACACGGCCTCGACGCTCGCGTCGACGACCGCGGACCGCAGGACCTCACCCCCCACGAGGTCGGACTCGTCGTGCGAACGAGTCTCCGCCGGCGTCGCCGGGGTCCCCGCCAGATGGTCGGCAAGCCGATCGAGCTGGCCGCGCGGGATGGCCTGCGCACGCGCGCGCATCTCGTCGGCGGCCTTGCGCGAGGTCTGGAAGGTGAACCACACGGCCACCTCGCACGAGAGGTCAGAGGCGGGCTCCACCGTCGTCGTCGTCACGAGGTTCTGGTGCTCCTGCCGCTCCTGGTAGACGCGCGCGCGGCCCGGCTCGATCGCGAGCAGCTCGTGGACGACACCGACGAGAGCCCCGTCGGGGCGACGCGTGAGGACGCAGCGGCACTCGCCGACCTCTCCCGTCGGGGTCCCGGGGACGACGAAGGTCGCCACGACGTCCGGTCCGTAGGCGACGTCGGGCAGCAGCGCCCACACCGCGTCGGCGGGTGCGTCGAGCACGCGCCGCGCGGACGTCGTCACATTCGTGAGGGTGCGGTGCGTGTCCGTACGGAGCTGCTCGTCACGCTCGGCTCGCACGCTGTCCCGGGTGACCCGCAGGTACGAGCGGACCCACGCCGCCGGGCTGGAGGCCCACCACCGCGAGCGCTCACCCATGGCGCGCATCCGTACCCGTCCGCCACCGCTCGACCGGCAGGCGGAACAGCACGTGCGGCGCGAGGCGATGCCCCGCCGGTCTGCCGGGGTGGACGAAGTCGTCCGCGGCGTCGCGCGTCATGCCGATCCGCCGCATGACGGCCTGCGACCGCTCGTTGCTCACCGCGGTGAAGGAGACGACCTCGTCGTGGCCGAGCTCGTCGAAGGCGACCGCGAGCGCGGCCCGAGCCGCCTCGCTCGCGTAGCCGCTCCCCCACGCCCAGCGGGCGAGGCGCCAGCCGACCTCGATGCACGGGTTGAACGGCGCGTCCCACCCCGGCACGGCGAGCCCGGTGAACCCGGCGAAGCGCCCCGCGTCCGGGCCCGTCCGCACCTCGAGAGCCCACAGCCCCCAGCCGTGCTCGGCGAGGTGGGCGTCGGCGCGGTCGGCGAGGGCGTCGCTCTGCTCGCGCGTGAGCGGCTCGAAGAAGTGCTCCATGACGTCCGGGTCGGCGTTGAGCGCTGCGAAGGGCTCGCGGTCCTCAGCCGTCCAGCGGCGCAGCAGCAGGCGGTCGGTCGTCAACGTCTGAGGCATGGGTTCGATCTTTGCAGGCCGCCGACGGCGGGGACACCCTCACCTGATCGTCATGACGGCTGCACGCTCACACCGAACCCGCCCTCGCTCCACGATGCCTCAAGCTCGCCTGACGCGGGCAGGTCGACGTCGTAGCAGCCGCGTAGACGCATCGTCCCCTCGGGAGTCGTGGGGTCGGCCCAGCACACGACGGAGGGTCCGGCCGGGGCGTCGAGCCGGAAGCGGCCCTCGGGCGTGATCGCGGCACGCACCGCCCCGAGGTCGACCAGTGCGTCCTGCGTGACGTCGGCGCTGAGATGCCGCACGTCGCCGGGCGACTCGCCGAGGCCCGCGAGCGCCCAGAGCGCACCGGCCTGCGCGGCCGGCACGGCGACGATCACGCCGGCGTCGATCGGCTGGTCCCCCAGGCCGGTGTCGTCGCGCGCGACGATCGTCCCCGCGAGGCCGGGCCCGTCCGGCGCCGAGGGGGTGCACCCAGCGACGGCGCCCGCGACCGCCCCCGTGACGGCGAGCACCGTCACGAGGGCCACGACGCGTCTCATCCGCAGGTCCCCTCGCTCGTCCGGAACGCGGTCGGGACGCTCGCCTGCACGCCGGCCTCGAGCGCCCCCGTGAAGCCGAAGGTCACCTCGTCGCCCGGCTGGACCGATCCGTTCCACGGCAGGCTGCGCGCGACGGCATCGCCGCCCGACGTCGTGAGATCCGTGCTCCAGGACTCGGTCACGGACTCTCCCTGCGGCAGTGCCCACCGCACGGTCCAGCCGTCCCACGGTGTCTCGCCCGTGTTCCGCAGGAACACCTGGACGGTCGAGCCCTGGTCCCACGTGCCGTGGACGACGTAGCGGACCTCGCAGGCCGCGGGCTCCGGGTCGGGATCGATCGGCGCGATGCGTCGCACGACGAGCTCGACCGTCGCTGTGGCCTCGGCCCCTGAGCCGTCGGTCACCGTCACCGTGATCGTGTGCGTTCCCTCGCTCAGCTCGTCAGCGCGCTTGGGCACCGTGGCGCCCGAGCCCAGTGCGCCGTCGAGGTCCGACGTCCACCGCACCGACGCCCCGTCGAGGCTGCCGTCCTCGGCGTCGTACGCGCGCGCCTCGAGGCTGAAGGCCTGGGCTCCCGTGACGACGGTCTCGGCCGCCGGGGAGGTGATCTCCACCTCGGGCGCGAGGTTCGGCAGGACGAACTGCGGCGAGGTCGCCTCGCTCGACCGGAATCCGTCGCTCACGACGACGCGGAGCATGGCCTGCTGGCTCGCGGGCAGGGACCAGCGGGCCAGGTCGACGGACGTGGAGGTGAGGTCGATGCCGACGACCTGCCAGGTCTCCCCGCCGTCCGCTGAGTAGAGCAACGTGCTCACGAGGTCGTCGCCGTCGGCGTCCTCGGCCTGCCAGGAGACCGCGAGACGCTCCGTCGTCCCCGTCGTCGGGGCGGCGATCGAGGCGGTCGGCGCACCCGCGGAGGAGTCCATCGAGGCGAGCACCTCGCCGTCGGCGGACCGCAGCTCGAGACGTGCGGCGTCCTCGCCCGGGACGGGGATGACGACGTCGACGATCGCGTCAGGCGTCGCGATGACGTCGCCCCCGCCGCCCTCGGCCGGGTCGCCGTGCTGATGCTCGGGCGTGAACCGCACCTCGGACAGCTCCTGCCCGGCGGCGTCGAGCACGACGACGGCGTGCGTCCCGTCAGGGTCGTCCGAGGTCGGCGCCTCGTGGACGAGAAGCGCGGGCTGGAGCGTCGCCTGGGACCCGTCGAGGCGGACGATGCCGCGCACGAGCAGGCCCTCGTCGGACGCAGCGGGCCGCACGTCGCCCGCCCGGCCGATCGGGTCCCGGTCGGACGTGAGGAGCTGCGCGTAGCTCGTCGAGTCGATCCAGCGGAACTGCCCCGTCCGGTCCTGCGCCGAGCAGTAGGACATGAGCGGAGCGGTGTCCTCCGGGTCGGACAGGGCGAGGTTCTCCACCGTCGGGAAGAACCGGGTGTCCATGCCCCAGATCTCGGTGCGGGCGTCGCCGACCGGGCCGAGGACCGGCTCGTCGTCACCGCCCCTCACGTCCCAGAACGGGTAGTCGGGCGCGGAGCTGTCGGCGACCTCCTTGCACCACCCCTTCTTCTGGTTGTTGAAGATCCACAGGACCTTCGTCCAGCCGTTCTCGGCCGCGTTCACCGTGTGGTGCAGACCGTAGGTGTGGCCGAGCTCGTGCGGGCCCCGGTTGCGGCCGTGCCCGATCGCGTTGCGTGCGCCCTCTGAGCCGAGCCACGACGAGGCGACGCGGCCCGAGGCCCGGCCCCCCTCGTCCGGGTGCGTCCCGGGGATGACGCCGTACCACCGCTGCTCGTCGCTCGGCCTGGCGAGCCGGCGCGCGGTCGAGAGGATCGAGTTCGTGTCGGACACCGAGCCGGGTCGCTTCGCGAGCTCGATGACGGAGGCACCGACCCGCCACCCGGCGACGGGGAACATCGAGATGACGCGCTCCTGCTGCTCGAGGACCTCGCTGAAGGTGACCTCCTCGCGGGTCGCGTCGGCGCCCCACGCGAAGCCGCGGAACTCGATGTCAGCGGCATAGCCTGGCTCGAAGGTGACGTCCTGCGCGCACGGCAGCGTGCCGCTGCCCTCGTCGTCGCACGTGACGCCGCCGGGCAGCTCGAGGGCGAGCTCGACCGAGTCGAAGGTCCACCCGAGCGGCAGCTCGAAGTTGAGGGTGTCGTCGAGATCCTCGCGGTCCGTGTCCCACGCGTCGTCGACGAGGACGGCGGCGGAGTTCACGGGGCTGAGCGGACTGAGGTCGAGCTCCTGCCCCCCGCTGAACGCGCGGAGCCGGCCTGAGGTCCGGACGGACTCGCCCGGCTCGTTCGTCACGTAGGCGCGCACGACGGTCGGCTTGCCCTCGACGAGGGGGACGCTGTTGTCGAGGTCCTGGACCGACTGCGTGACCTCGATCGCCTCGACGCGCAGCGGGTCGGCCGCGCAGCCGGAGATGAGCGAGGTGAACTCCGTCGTCGTGCGGGCGAAGGTCACCGTGCCGCCGCCGAAGACGTGTGGTCCGTACGCTGCGGCCGCCGATCCCGACGTGAACGAGCCGTCCTCGATCGCGACGACGGAGAACTTGTCGACGCCGTTCGCCCGGGCGAAGCCCGTCGCACTCGTGAGCGTCTCGCCGGAGTTGAACTCGCCGTCGGTCGACATGCACAGTGACCAGCGCGCGTCCGTCCGTCCGGAGGCGAGGAGCTGCTGGGTCCCCGTCCGAACGGCGTCGCCGGGGTTCGTGCTCGACCCGATCTGGGCGATCGAGGAGACCTGCGCGACGACGGCCGCGACCGCATCGGCGGAGTCGAGCACGGTGAGCGGCACCTCGACCCGTGTGCGCGAGGACGATGACACGTACGACCACTGCACGACGGAGACGCCGACGGACCCGTCGAGCGGGAAGTTCACGCGATCGCTGAGCATCGCGGCGTAGCCCTGGAGCTGAAGCGACCAGTCGGCCGCGTCGATCGACCCCGACCCGTCGAGCAGGAGGACGATGTCGCGCTTCTGCGGCGGCTCGGCCGCAGACACCGGCCCTGCGATTCCTCCGCCCAGCCCGACCGCGACCATGACCATGACCAGCAGCGCTGCTGCACGCGCTCGTACCCGTGCTCGGAACATCGTCCCGCCCCCCGTGTGTCGACGACCTTGCGCGTCGAACGTAGTGCGCCGAGAGGCCCGCGTGCCGGAAATGCCCGATGTTCACCCGTGTGTCCCACATCGTTCGTCCGGGTCACCCGATCGGGCGACGCCGTTCGGGTGCTCGATCAGCGTGCAGGTGGTGCGAGGTACCCCCGGATGGCCGGTGCGACGGCGTCGACGAGCTCGTCGATCGTGAGGTCGGCGACGGGGCTGATCCGCAGCACGTGACGGGCGAAGGCGACGCCGAGCATCGACGCCGCGGCGAGGGAGACGGCACGCGCCCGGGCCTCGTCACCGCGGACGACGTCGCGCAGCCTCGTGCTCAGCAGGTCGCGCAGCATCTCGCCCGCATGCTCCGACGACGTGGCCGAGCGGGCGAGGGCGCGCAGGACAGGGCCGGTCTCTGGGTCCTCCCAGAGGGCGAGGTACGTGCGGGTGATGGCCCGGACATCGGGCCCACCCTCGCTCGCGACGGCTGCCGAAAGCTCTTCGGTGAGCCTGCTGCGCCCGGCGACGGCGTGGGCGAAGAGCGCGTCCTTGTCGCCGAAGTAGTGGCGGACGAGTGCCGGGTCGACGCCGGCGCGGGCTGCGACGGCGCGCATCGAGGTGCCGTCGTAGCCGTGCTCGGCGAAGAGGCTGAGCGCGGCCTCGAGGATCGCGTCACGCGTGCTCGTGTCTCCCGGCGGGCGGCCCGCGGGGCGCCCTGGCGGGCGGCCGGACGGCCTCGCGGGGGTCGAGTCGGCGGTGCTGGACACGTGTCGAGCATAACTCCCCACTTGCGGAATTCCCCGGGTGGGGAGTTCACTGGTCCCACGCCCTCCACCGGGCGCCGGACGCGCGAAAGGCGACCCCGATGACGACCGACGCAGTGATCGACATCCACGGACTGACGAAGTCCTTCGGGCGGGTCCGGGCTCTCGACGGCCTCGACCTCCGCGTCGAGCGCGGCCACGTCCACGGCTTCCTCGGCCCCAACGGCGCGGGCAAGTCCACGGCGATCCGCGTCCTCCTCGGCATGCTGCGCGCCGACGTCGGCTCGGTCCGCCTCCTCGGCGGTGACCCCTGGCAGGACGTCGTCAGCCTCCACCGCCGCCTCGCCTACGTCCCCGGCGACGTCTCCCTGTGGCCCGGCATGACCGGTGGAGAGGCGATCGACCTGCTCGGCGCCCTGCGAGGCGGCCTCGACGAGCGACGCCGGGCCGATCTCGTCGAGCGCTTCGAGCTCGACCCGACCAAACGCGGTCGGCAGTACTCCAAGGGCAACCGGCAGAAGGTCGCGATCGTCGCGGCCCTCGCCTCCGACGTCGAGCTGCTCGTCCTCGACGAGCCGACGAGCGGCCTCGACCCCCTCATGGAGAACGTCTTCCAGGAAACCATCGGAGAGGCGGTGGCCCGCGGTGCGACCGTCCTGCTCTCGAGCCACATCCTCGCCGAGGTCGAGTCCCTCGCGGACCGGCTGAGCATCATCCGCGACGGCCGCATCGTCCAAGAGGGCACGCTCGCCGAGCTCCGCGGCAAGACCCGCACGACGATCCACGCGACGCTCGAGCGCCTCCCGGACGTCTCGCGCGACCCCCTGTTCGCCGACGCCCGCACCGACGGCCCCCACCTCACCGTCACCGTCGAGTCCGGGCGCGTCGGCGAGGTCATGAGCGCCCTGACCCCCGGCGGGATCACCTCGCTCACCGTCGCGCCGCCCTCGCTCGAGAGCCTGTTCCTCCGCCTCTACTCCGACGACGACGCGCCCGCCCGATGAGCGCCCTCACGTCCTCCCTCGCCGGGACCAGTCCCCTGCTCCGCGCGTCGCTCCAGCACGACGGCCGCGGCTTCGCGCCCTGGGTCGCCGTCACGACGCTGCTGTCCGCGTCGTCCGTCCTCGTCTACCCGTGGGTGTTCCACGACCTCGCCACGCGCCAGACGCTCGCAGCGACCCTCGACGCCAACCCCGCGCTCGGGCTCATCTTCGGTCCCGGCTACGACGTGACGACCGTCGACGGGTTCAACGCGTGGCGCTCCCTCGCGCTCGGCGGCTTCCTCGTCGCCCTCGGGGCGATCTTCACCGTGACCCGTGCGACCCGCGCGCAGGAGGACTCCGGCCAGGCCGAGCTGCTCGCCTCCGGGGTGCTCGGCCGCTCCGCGCGGCTCATGACCGGCGTCGGGCTCGCCCTGTTCGGCTCGCTCGCCGCGGGCGTCGTCGCAGGGGTGACGACGGGCCTGCTCGGCGGGGACTGGGCCGCATCGATGCTGCTCGCAGCGACGTTCACCGCAACCGGCTGGATGTTCGCAGGCGTCGCGGCCGTGACGGCCCAGGTGGGGTCCGACGCGCGCACGGCCACCTCGCTCGCCGTCGGGACGCTCGGCACCCTCTTCCTGCTGCGCGGATTCGCGACGTCGCTCGAGGCACCCGCCTGGACGGTGTGGGCCAACCCGCTCGGCTGGACCCTCGAGACGCGTCCCGCGACCGGCGACCGGTGGGAGCCGCTGCTGCTCGCACTCGGCCTCACGCTCGTGCTCGTCGCGATCGCCTTCGTCCTCCAGGCACGACGGGACTTCGGCCAGGGACTCGTCGCGCCTCGGCCCGGGCCGGCGCGCGGTGCCACCCGCTCGACCTGGGGGCTCGCGGTGCGCGTCAACCGCGGTCCGCTCGTCACGTGGACCATCGCGTTCGCGTGCCTCGGGGTCGTCTTCGGATACTTCGCGACATCGATCACCGATCTCCTCGAAGGCGCCCCCACCGTCCAGATGGTCTTCGCTTCAGGGATCGCGACGCCCGACGCGCTCATCGGGGCCTTCATGCGGACGATCCTCAGCCTCGTCGGCATCATCGCCGCAGTCCCGGGCGTCCAGGTCGTGCTCAAGGTGCGCGCGGAGGAGCTCGAGGACCGCGTCGAGCCCGTCCTGGCCGGCGCAGTCCACCGGGCGCGGTACTACGCGAGCCACGTCCTGCTCGCTCTCGGCTGCGTCGCCGGGTACGTCCTGCTTGCCGGGGCCGTCATCGCCGTGCTCGCGTCGGGGGCCGACATCGGCGTGACCTTCACCGACGTGCTCGGGCAGGCCGCGGTCACCGTCGTCGCGACCTGGGTCGTCGTCGCCGTCGCGGTCGCGGCGATCGGCGCCCGGCCCGCGGTGAAGCTCGCGGCCTGGGCGGGTGTGTTCGCGTCCTTCATGCTCACCCTGCTGGGGCCGACGTTCGGTCTCGACGACTGGGTGCTCGGCATCAGCCCGTTCTGGCACCTGCCGCACGTGACGGCACCGGCCCCGGACTGGTCCGGGCTCGGCTGGCTCCTCCTCGTCACCGCGGGCCTGTGCGTTGTCGGTTTCGCGGGCTTCCGCCGCCGCGACCTCGCCCGTTGAGCACTGCCGGGCCGTGCGGCAGGCGCGCCCAGTTCCGACCCCGCGAGACGCGGAGGCTCAGGCCCGGGTGGTGTCCTGCGACGAACGGCCGAGCGCCACGTCGATGACGGCGCGGCTCGACGCGTGCAACGCGGTGGCCGCGTCCTGCCCGGTTGCGGCGAGGTATGCGTCGACGAGACGGTTCCCAGCTGCGTAGCCCGCACCGGTCGGCAGGCCCACCGGAGGTGCACCGAAGCGCACGGCGGTCGCGTCGCCGTGCACCCACGCGGCGAAGTTCTGCATCCCCCCGACGTCAAGCCCCGAGACGACGGTCGCGAACACCTCGTCGTCCGCGAGATGGGGGACGCCGATCGGCGTGAAGCCCTGGGCGTCGCCGTAGAGCTGCCGGGCGAACGCATCCGCGAGACCCTCCGACACGATCTGCTCCCCGACCGTGACGCCCGTGGGGCCCCACACGACTCCGCCGGGCGCGTAGCGAAGGTTGTGGTTGAGCTCGTGGACCGCAGCCGCCTCGATCCGATCGAGGTTCTCCTGCGTCGGCCACAGTGTGAGCGAGAGGTAGCCCGTCATGCTCCCGCTCCCGCTGAACCCGCGCACCTCGTCCATGAAGTGCGCGTCGCCGGGGTCGCCGAGCACGAGCAGCACCGTGAGGTCGGGGACGACGATTCCGGGCGTCGCGTCCACCTGCACCGCGATCGCGGCGTCGAGCGCCCGCTCGACCCGGCTCCACACGTCGGCATCCCGCATGGCCTCGAGCGCGCGGAGGCAGTCCTCGTCGCGCCCGACGACGGGGAACCCGAAGCTCATCCGGTGCATCTCGGCGAGGTCGACCTCGCCGGGGAAATAGCGGTACATGCCGGCGACCGGTTCGAGCATCGTCCGCAGCAGATCCGTCCGGTCAGCCTCGTCGGAGCGGAGGACGGACGTCATGCCGGCATAGGTGTCGAGCACGGTGATCGCCATGATCCAACCGTAGGGGCGTCCGTCCGCGCCTGGTCAACGTGAAATCTCGCCCCACGGGCGGGCGGGGGCGCGGGGGGTGCGACAGCCTGCGGGGTCAGGGACGCGCCAGCGCCTCGAGGGCAGCGAACGGGTCGGGACCGGCGGGGATGAACACGCTCGAGGTCACGCCAGCGGCCCCGAGCTCGTCGAGCCGCAGCCGCACCTGCTCAGGAGTGCCCGCGAGCGCGAGCTGGGCGACCCACGCGTCGGGCAGGGCCGCGGCGAAGTCGGCGCGGGTCGCGCTCGCGGCACGCAGCTCCTCGAGCTCGGCGCGGAAGGGCAGGTCGGCGAGGTGGACGGCCCAGTCGGGCTCGCCGATCCACTCGAGGGCGGGGCGCGCGAGTGCGTAGGCCTCGTCGGACGTCGCGGCGACCGCGCCGACGTTGTACCCGACGACGCGGTGGGGACGCGTCGCGGAGACGTGCGCGCGCGCCGCCCGGACGTACTCGGGCGTGCAGGGCTCGGCGAGCACCGTGCCATCGGCGACGCGACCGGACAGCGCGAGCGACCGTGGACCGCGGACGCCGAGGAGGATCGGGGGCACCTCGTCCGGCACCGTGCTCGCGTCGAGCGACGCGCCCGCCGCCTCCCGGCCGGCGAGCAGCGCCCGCAGATCCGTGACGTGCTCCTCAAGGAATGCGACCGGCCGCGCGGGCCACACCCCGACCTGCTTCATCCACGGCGGCAGGCCATGCCCGACGCCCACGTCGATGCGGCCCGGGAAGAGTTGAGCCAGCGTCGCGATCTCCATCGCCGCGAAGACGACGTGCCGCACCGCCGCGGGCAGGATGCCGATCCCGACGCGGATCCGTTCCGTCCAGCCGAGGACGGCACCGGCCTGCGCGATCCCGCCCCGGAATGCGAGGTCTTCGACGACCCAGAGCTCGTCGAAGCCGAGCCGTTCCGCCGCACGGGCGAAGTCGCGGGCGTGGGCGGCGGGCAGGTCGCGCGGGAGCATGACCCCGATGCGGGGGCGAGTCGTCATGCGGCGAGGCTAGCCCGCCCCGCGCGTCGGCTCCCCACCGGGGCGGGCGACGTCGGCGATCGCGGTCGCGACGTCGTGGAGCGCGGAGACCTGGGCCGCGTCGAGGTTGTCGAACACGAGTCGGCGGACCTCTGCGACGTGGCCCGGAGCGGCTGCCTGGACCGCGGCCAGGCCGGCGTCTGCCGTGGACCGCGCGCTTCCCGCTGCGCACGGTCCGCCTCGTCGGTGTCGCGGTCTTCGTCGCGGTCGGCCGCCTCGCGGCCTGACAGAAACTTTCGATCGCCGCAGTGCATCGGCCGATCCATGCTGCCGCTCCTCCAGCGCCGTCTTGAATCGCTTCAGCATCGGCGGACTGTGGCGATCTGCCCGAATCCGGACGCACACTCACGAGGCACGGTCCGCGCCGCCGACCCGTCGCCCCGCGGTACCGAAAGTTTCGGCACAACTCCTCATCCAGCGAACGCACAAAGGAGTGCAGCATGTCCGACCGCACGTTCCTCACCCGCCGCCCGCGGCGGGACAGTCGGCTACGTCGACTACTGAGCCTCACGGCGCTCGGCGCCCTCGTCTTCGGAGGACTGGCCGTCGCCAGCCCGGCCGCCGCGCTCAACACCAACCAGACCGGAACCCACGGCGGGTACTTCTACTCGTTCTGGACCGACTCCCAGGGCACGGTCTCGATGGACCTCGGCTCGGGCGGCAACTACACGACCCAGTGGCAGAACACCGGCAACTTCGTCGCGGGCAAGGGCTGGCAGACGGGTGGCCGCAAGACCGTCACCTACTCCGGTTCCTTCAACCCCTCCGGCAACGCCTACCTCACGCTCTACGGCTGGTCCCGCAACCCGCTCGTCGAGTACTACATCGTCGACAACTGGGGCACCTACCGTCCGACCGGGACCTTCAAGGGCACCGTGAACAGCGACGGCGGGACGTACGACATCTACGAGACGACGCGGGTCAACAAGCCGTCGATCGAGGGTGACAGCTCGACCTTCAAGCAGTTCTGGTCCGTCCGGCAGTCCAAGCGCACCGGCGGCACGATCACGACCGGCAACCACTTCGACGCCTGGGCCTCCAAGGGCATGCAGCTCGGCAGCCACGACTACATGATCATGGCGACCGAGGGCTACCAGAGCTCCGGCAACTCGAACATCACCGTCTCCGAGAGCTCCGGCGGCGGTGGCGGCGGCACGAACCCGACGCCGACCCCCACCCCGACGAACCCCTCCTCCGGCGGCTGCACCGTCACGGCGACGAAGGCCGAGGACTGGTCCGACCGGTTCAACGTCACCTACACCGTCTCCGGCTCCTCGGCCTGGATGGTCAACCTCGCGCTCAACGGCTCCCAGAGCATCCAGAACTCGTGGAACGCGAACGTCTCCGGATCCGGCTCGACGCGCACGGTCACCCCGACCGGGAGCAACTCCTTCGGCATCACCGTGATGAAGAACGGCAACAGCAACGTCCCGGCAGCGTCGTGCTCGGCGGCGGGCGGCGGCGGAGGCACCACGCCGACACCGACCCCCACACCGACACCCACGCCCACTCCGACGCAGCCGCCCGCGACCACCTGCCAGGGCTACGTGTCCCTCACCTTCGACGACGGCCCCAACGCCGGCACGTCGAGCCAGCTGCTCAACATCCTCAGCCAGAACGGCGCGACCGCGACGTTCTTCCCGACCGGGCAGAACGCCCAGTCGAACGCGTCGCTCATGCAGGCCTACAAGAACGCCGGCATGCAGATCGGCAACCACAGCTGGGACCACCCGTACCTGACGAACCTCAGCCAGTCCGACGTGCAGTCCCAGCTGTCGCGCACCCAGCAGATCATCCAGCAGACGGCGGGGGTCACCCCGACGATCATGCGTCCGCCCTACGGCTCGGTGAACAACACCGTCAACTCGGTCGCCTCCGGCCTCGGGCTGCGCGTCGTCACGTGGGACGTCGACTCCCAGGACTACAACAACGTGAGCGCCAGCCAGATCCGGCAGGCGGCGTCGCGACTGCAGAACGGCCAGATCATCCTCATGCACGACTGGCCCGCCGCGACGGTCCAGGCCCTCCCGGGGATCCTCCAGGACCTCAAGAGCCGCAACCTCTGCACGGGCCACATCTCCTCGAGCACCGGCCGCGCCGTCGCCCCGGCGACGAACGGCGGTGGCGGTGGCGGTGGCGACACGACGCCCCCGCCGTCGACCGGCAGCTGCACCGTGACGGCGACCCGGGCCGAGGACTGGTCTGACCGCTTCAACGTCACCTACACGGTGTCGGGCAGCTCGAACTGGCGCGTCACGCTCAACCTCAACGGCTCGCAGAGCGTCCAGAACAGCTGGAACGCGAACGTCACGGGCTCCGGCTCGACCCGCACCGTGACCTCGACGGGCTCGAACTCGTTCGGCGTCACCATCATGAAGAACGGCAACAGCAGCACACCCGGGGCCACCTGCTCCGGCTGACCTGCCGCACCGAACGCGCCGGCCGGGCCTCCCTTCGGGCCCGGCCGGCGTCGTGCTGCGGGGGGACCGACGTCGCGGGGTGCCACGCCGGCGGTGCCACGTCCGCGTGCGCCACACCGACGTGCCGCTCGTCCACTGGCCGTCCGAGGTGGAAGGCTGGTCCCATGGCCGACCTCAGTGAGCTCTTCGCAGCAGACCACGCGTCCGCCCTCGCACGCGCCACGGTCCTCGACGCGGGCGACGTCCCCGACGGCGGGGCGAGCGTCGAGCTGCCCGGCTTCACGCCGATCGACTTCGAGACCCTGGGCGAGATCGCGGCCGAGGTTGTGCGCTTCGGCACCGGCGACCTCGAGCTCGAGGAGGTCGACCTCGACCACGAGAACCTCACCGAGCTGCCGCCGTACCTCGTCGACCTGCTCGCGGAGATCGGCCGCACGGACGAGCCCGACGCGCTCACAGACATCGCCACCCGGTGGGCGGCGACCGGCGAGCTCGACTCGACCGCGGACGAGCTTGCCGCGCTCCTCACCGACATCGTCGCGCTCGCGACCACGGCGCTCCGCGAGGACCGCGGCCTCTACCTGTGGACCGACCCGCTCGACTGACCCGTGCACGGACCGCGTGCCAGGATCATCGGGTGACGTCCGCGACGGCTCTCGTCCTCATCGATCTCCAGGTCGGCGTGCTCGTGGACTGCGACCAAGCCGACGTCGTCCTCGCACGGACTGCGCGCCTCGTCGCCCGGGCACGCGCGGCCGGCGTCCCCGTCGTGTGGGTGCAGGATTACGAGGACTTCCCGGTCGGCAGCGCGGAGTGGCAGCTTGCGGCGCCGCTCGTCGCGGAGGACGGCGACGCGCGCGTGCAGAAGCTCTACCGCGACTCCTTCGCGGGCACCGACCTCGAAGAGATCCTCAGGAGGCTCGACGTCCGTCACCTCGTCGTCGCCGGCGCACAGTCCGACTTCTGCATCCGCACGACGACGCAGTCCGCGGCGGTCCGGGGCTACGACGTCACGCTCGTGAGCGACGCCCACACGACGACGGACGCCTCGTGGGACGGCCAGACGCTCACGGCCGCGCAGATCGTCGCGCACACGAACATGTACTTCGCGGGTCTCGAGTACCCGGGGCGCGAGTTCACGATCGCGACGCACGACACGGTCCGGCTCGGCGCCTGACATATCCGCTCGCGGACCCTCCGACGCCTCGTTACGGTCGTCCCATGCCCGCATCTGCTCCCCCCTCCCAGCCTGGTCCGCTGACCGGACGCACCGCCCTCGTCACCGGCGTCGGCCGCCGACGCGGCATCGGATTCGCGATCGCGTCGCGCCTCGCGCAGGCCGGGGCGAACCTCGTCGTCCACCACTGGCGCCCCTACGACGAGACCCAGCCGTGGGGCGGGGACGACCTCGCGGCCCTCGAGTCCGAGCTGCGGGCCCAGCTCGCCCCCGGGGCCAGGCTCGACTCCGTCGCGCTCGACCTCGCTGCGCCCGACGCAGGCGAATCGCTCGTCGCGCAGGCGGTCGAGGCCGCCGGTCACCTCGACGTGCTCGTGTGCAACCACGCGTACGACGCGGGCGACGGGTCGCTCCTCGACCAGACCGCCGACGTCCTCGACAGGCACTTCGCCGTGAACACGCGGGCGACCCTGCTGGCGACGAAGGCCTTCACCGCGCAGCACGACGGCAGAGCGGGCGGGCGCGTCGTCTGGATGACCTCCGGGCAGCAGCTCGGGCCCATGCCGGGCCAGATCGCGTACGCGACGTCGAAGGCCGCGCTCGCCGGCATCACCCGGTCCGTCGCCGCGGACCTCGCGGACCGCGGGATCCTGCTCAACACGGTCAACCCGGGCCCGGTCAACACCGGGTATCTCGACGACGACTCCGAGGGCGCGACGCCCGAGGGTCTCGCTGGGCTACGCGCGATGTTCCCCGGCGGACGGTTCGGCGAACCGGACGACCCGGCGCGCCTCGTCGCGTGGCTCGTGAGTGACGACGGCCAGTGGATGGTCGGCCAGGTCCTCAACACCGAAGGCGGCTTCCGCCGCGGCTGACCCCACCCGCGCCCCTCCCCCAGCCCCCTGCCTCCCGGCCCCGTCCGTTCGCCGAGGCCGCGGGTTTGTGCCGAGGCCGCGGGTTTGTGCCGAGCCCGCGTGTTCAGACCAGCGGTCTCGGCACAGAACCGCAGTCTCGAGGGGCGCGGTGCGGCATGATCGGGGTCGCACGCGCCCGCGCCTCCCCCCATCACGAAGGACCCCCATGTCCCACGCTCTCCACGGCGTCCAGAAGTTCGTCGTCCAGCAGCGCCTCACGATGATGGTCAACCGCTACGCGGTGCACCTGCTCACCCCGGACGGACAGGTCGGCCACATGGTCGCCGTCGCGCAGCAGAAGCGACTCGCGTTCAAGGAGCAGGTGACCTTCTACGCCGACGAGGCCCGGACCGCTCCCGTGTTCTCCTTCAAGGCCCAGCAGGTCATGGACCTTGCGGCGACCTACGACGTCTTCGACGGGCAGGGCACCCCCATCGGGATGTTCCGCAAGGACTTCGCGAAGTCGCTGCTCCGCTCGACGTGGCACCTCGGTGCTGCGGGAGTCGCCGCGACCGGTCACGAGCGCAACCAGGCGCTGGCGATCGTTCGCCGCGTCGTCGACCTGCCGATCCCCTACCACTTCGACTTCGTCGACGGCGCCGGCCAGCCGGTGATGTCGGTCGAGCGCCAGTTCACCCTGCGCGACCGGTACACGGTCACCGTGCCGGGCGCGCGCATCGACGGCCGCGTCGCCGCCGCCATGACGGTAGCCCTAGACGCCCTCCAAGCCCGCTGACCCACCCCCGCCCCTCCGCCGGCCCCCCAGCTCCCGCCGGCCCCCCAGCTCCCGCCGAGACCGCTGGTCTGTGCCGAGCGCGCTGGTCTAGACCCGCGGGTTGGGCACAAAGCAGCGCTCTCACCGGCAGCAGCCAGCCCAAACCCCACCTCACTCTGCCCCCGAGGCCAGCACTCCCGGCCGCACCCCAGCTCCCGCCGAGACCGCTGGTCTGTGCCGAGCGCGCTGGTCTAGACCAGCGGGTTGGGCACATGCCAGCGGGCTCGGGGCCGCAGGGTGCCCGCGCGGGCGTGGTGGGGGCCGCAGGGGAGCCCGCGCGGGCGTGGAGGCGGGAACAGCCGGCGTGGGGGAAGGCGGGGGCGGCGGTCGGGGGCGGTGGAGGAGTCACTCGCCAGCGTCGTCGTCCAGCTCGAGGCAGGTGTCCTCATCCGCGCCTGGCGGCTGGATGATGTCGCTCGTCTGCCAGGTCGACGAGTGCGACGACGCACCCACCTGGTACTCGACCGTCGCCGAGTCGACGTACGCGCACTCCGCTGGGTCGATCGCGGAGATGCCGACGATCGCCCGCGCATGCGTCCCAGGTCCGACGACTGCGCCGATGAGATCGACGGCGCGCTGCTGCTGAGCGGGCCCGTCACCCCCGCTGGCGAGCAGCCGGCAACCCCTGCTGCGATCGCCAGCGCCGCGCCCCACGCCGCTCCCCATGCCTTGCTCCGGCTTCGCACCGATGCCCCGCTTCGTCGTGGATAGATCACCTCCGGTGGAGTCTTCCGGAAGCCCGCCTGCTCCGCAGGCGTTCGTGCACGGGCGCCGGTCCTTGCGAAGCCGAACGACGAGGGCCCTGACCTGCAGCGTTCTGCAGGTCAGGGCCCTCGTGACGGCGCTGAGCGGGCCGGGACAGTGCTCAGAAGTCCCAGTCGTCGTCCTCGGTGTTCACTGCCTTGCCGATGACGTAGGACGAGCCGGACCCGGAGAAGAAGTCGTGGTTCTCATCGGCGTTCGGGGACAGGGCCGCGAGGATCGCGGGGTTGACGTCGGTCTCGTCGCGCGGGAACAGAGCCTCGTAGCCGAGGTTCATGAGGGCCTTGTTGGCGTTGTAGCGCAGGAACTTCTTGACGTCCTCGGTGAGGCCGAGCTCGTCGTAGAGGTCCTGCGTGTACTCGACCTCGTTGTCGTAGAGCTCGTAGAGCAGCTCGTACGTGTAGTCCTTGAGGTCGTCGCGACGCGCCTGCGTCTCCTTCTCGAGACCGCGCTGGAACTTGTAGCCGATGTAGTACCCGTGCACGGCCTCGTCGCGGATGATGAGGCGGATGAGGTCGGCCGTGTTCGTGAGCTTGGCCCGGCTCGACCAGTACATGGGCGCGTAGAAGCCCGAGTAGAAGAGGAACGACTCGAGCATCGTCGAGGCGACCTTGCGCTTGAGCGGGTCGTCGCCGCGGTAGTAGTCGAGGATGATCTGCGCCTTCTTCTGCAGCGCGGGGTTCTCCTCCGACCAGCGGAAGGCCTCGTCGATCTCCTTCGTGGAGATGAGCGTCGAGAAGATCGACGAGTACGACTTCGCGTGCACCGACTCCATGAACGCGATGTTCGTGTAGACGGCCTCCTCGTGCGGGGTGAGCGCGTCCGGGATGAGCGAGACGGCGCCGACGGTGCCCTGGATCGTGTCGAGCAGCGTGAGGCCGGTGAAGACGCGGGTCGTCATCGTCTTCTCGTGCTCGGTGAGGGTGCCCCACGACTGGATGTCGTTCGACAGCGGGATCTTCTCCGGCAGCCAGAAGTTCCCCGTGAGACGGTCCCAGACCTCGGAGTCCTTCTCGTCCTCGACCCTGTTCCAGTTGATCGCCGACACGCGGCTGACCAGCTTCAGCTTCTCGCTCATCATGTTCCTTCGTCGTTCTTCGTCAGGGGGCCACGCTGGACACGCAGGGGGTCAGAGCATGCAGGAGACGCAGCCCTCGACCTCGGTGCCCTCGAGGGCCATCTGCCGCAGGCGGATGTAGTAGATCGTCTTGATGCCCTTGCGCCACGCGTAGATCTGGGCCTTGTTGAGGTCACGCGTCGTCGCGGTGTCCTTGAAGAACAACGTGAGCGACAGGCCCTGGTCGACGTGCTGGGTCGCCTCGGCGTACGTGTCGATGACCTTCTCGAAGCCGATCTCGTACGCGTCCTGGAAGTACTCGAGGTTGTCGTTGTCCATGAAGGGCGCCGGGTAGTACACGCGCCCGAGCTTGCCCTCCTTGCGGATCTCGATCTTCGAGGCGATCGGGTGGATCGACGACGTCGAGTGGTTGATGTAGCTGATCGACCCGGTCGGCGGCACGGCCTGGAGGTTCTGGTTGTAGATGCCGTGCTCCTTGACGGAGGCGGCGAGCTCACGCCAGTCGTCCTGCGTCGGGATGGCGATGCCGGCGTCGGCGAACAGGGCGGCGACGCGCTCGGTGCGCGGCTCCCACGTCTGCTCGGTGTACTTCTCGAAGTACTCGCCCGTCGCGTACGTCGAGCGCTCGAAGCCGTAGAAGGCCTGCCCGCGCTCGATCGCGAGGTTGTTCGACGCACGGATCGCGTGGAAGGCGACCGTGTAGAAGTACATGTTCGTGAAGTCGAGGCCCTCGTCGGAGCCGTAGTGGATGCGCTCACGGGCCAGGTAGCCGTGAAGGTTCATCTGCCCGAGTCCGATCGCGTGACCGCCGGCGTTCGCGCGCTTGATCGACGGCACCGATTCGATGCTCGTCTGGTCCGAGACCGCGGTGAGGGCGCGGATCGCGACCTCGACGGAGTTCGCGAGGTCGCCGCCGTCCATCGCGAGGGCGATGTTCATCGAGCCGAGGTTGCAGGAGATGTCGCGGCCGACGTGGTCGTAGGAGAGGTCCTCGTTGTAGGTCGAGGGCGTCGAGACCTGGAGGATCTCCGAGCACAGGTTCGAGTGCGTGATCTTGCCCTCGATCGGGTTGGCCCGGTTCACGGTGTCCTCGAACATCACGTACGGGTACCCGGACTCGAACTGGATCTCCGCGAGGGTCTGGAAGAACTCGCGCGCGTTGATCTTCGTCTTGCGGATCCGCTCGTCGTCGACCATCTCGTGGTACTTGTCGGTGACGTTGATCTCCGCGAAGGGCACCCCGTAGACGCGCTCGACGTCGTACGGAGAGAACAGGTACATCGGCTCGTTGTTCTTCGCGAGCTCGAAGGTGATGTCCGGGATGACGACGCCGAGGGAGAGCGTCTTGATGCGGACCTTCTCGTCGGCGTTCTCGCGCTTGGTGTCGAGGAACCGGTAGATGTCCGGGTGGTGCGCGTGGAGGTACACCGCGCCCGCGCCCTGGCGCGCACCGAGCTGGTTCGCGTACGAGAAGGAGTCTTCGAGGAGCTTCATCACGGGGATGACGCCGGAGGACTGGTTCTGGATCTGCTTGATCGGTGCGCCGTGCTCGCGGATGTTCGACAGCAGCAGGGCGACGCCGCCGCCGCGCTTCGACAGCTGCAGGGCGGAGTTGATGCCGCGGGCGATCGACTCCATGTTGTCCTCGATGCGGAGCAGGAAGCAGGAGACGGGCTCGCCGCGCTGCGCCTTGCCGAGGTTGAGGAAGGTCGGGGTCGCCGGCTGGAAGCGGCCGGAGATGATCTCGTCGACGTACTTGCGCGCCATCGCGATGTCGCCGTCCGCGAGCCCGAGGGCGACCATGCACACGCGGTCCTCGAAGCGCTCGAGGTACCGCTCGCCGTCGAAGGTCTTGAGCGTGTACGACGTGTAGTACTTGAAGGCGCCGAGGAAGGTCTGGAAGCGGAACTTCTTCGCGTAGGCCTGCTTGAAGAGGGCCTTGACGTCCTCGTAGTCGTACTTCGCAAGCAGCTCGGCCTCGTAGTACTGGTTCTCGACGAGGTAGTCGAGCTTCTCCCGGAGGTTGTGGAAGAAGACGGTGTTCTGGTTGACGTGCTGCAGGAAGTACTCCCGCGCCGCCTGCCTGTCCTTGTCGAACTGGATCTTCCCGTCCGCGTCGTACAGGTTGAGCATCGCGTTGAGCGAGTGGTAGTCCATGGTCTGTGCTACGCGGGGCGCCGCGACTGCTGTAGCCAAAACAATCCCAATCCTTCACGGACGCGTGTGACGTCCTGATCTGTTCCCATGAGCTCGAAGCGGTAGAGCAGCGGGACGTCGCACTTGGCGGCGACGATGTCTCCCGCGATGCCGTACGCCTCGCCGAAGTTCGTGTTCCCGGCGGCGATGACGCCCCGGATGTGGCTGCGGTTGCCCGCATCGTTGAGGAACTTGACGACCTGGCGCGGGACCGCGCCGCCCTCGTTCCCGCCGCCGTAGGTCGGCAGGACGAGGACGTAGTCCTCCTCGACGTGCAAGAACGGCTCCGTCGGCCGCAGGGGGATGCGGGACGACGGGATGCCGAGCTTGCGGACGAATCTGTCTGTGTAGCCGGAGACCGAGGAGAAGTGGACCAGTGACGTCACTGTCACCCTCCCTCGTCTTCTCGGGTCTCCGTCCGGCCGTCGGTACGTCGGGCCGCCACGCGTGGCGCACGACGTGCTGAGAGATGAGCCCGGCTGCGGGCCGACGCGGATGTCAGGCGAGAGGGTGCCGCGCCGGGAGCGGCACCGCCCGCGCCTGCGTCCGGTGTGCGGTCAGGCGACCGAGACCGCGGCGACCTCGCTGAGGGCGGCGATGCGGTCGGGGCGGAACCCGGACCAGCTCTCGGAGCCGGCGACGACGACGGGGGCCTGCAGGTGGCCCAGCGAGAGGACGTAGTCGCGGGCGTCCTCGTCCATCGAGATGTCGACGATGGTGTACTCGTGACCGGCCTTGTCGAGGGCACGGTAGGTGGCGTTGCACTGCACGCACGCAGGCTTGCTGTAGACGGTGATCGCCATGTGTCTCTCCCGGTCGGACGGTCTCTGTCAGGTGACGCTGCGCGTGCTCGAGGGCGGTCGACGGGCCCCTGAGGGCCGTTCCTCGCGTCGTGCTGCGCAACGGGTTGAACACTACACCTAGGGTCCGACAAAGCCATCACCGCTACATGTTGGGGTGTGTCGCGTCGAATTGCCCGTTTCGGGAGGTTCCGTCCACACCTCGGCGGGGCGTGTCGGCACCGCGCTGTGGGCGAGCTTGCCGCGCCATCCACAGCGGCGCTGGCGTTGCACACCAAGGGCTGTGGGCATCCTGTGGACCGCGTGTGGACCCCTGCGGCCGACCGATCCACACCTGTGCGCGACCACCCTGCGCCTGTGGACGACACGCCACCCACGACACGCCGCTCCGGTTCAAAAAACACCTCGCCGCGCCGACGCGTCCGGTGCCACCGTGATCTCATGCACACCTCGCGCTGGACCGTCCGCGAGTCGCCCCTCCCGGCGTCACTCGACTGCGCCGACGAGACCGCGCTGCGCACGTTCCTCGCCGTCCACGCGCTCGAGGGCGCCGTGAGCACAGCCACGTGGGGCTGGGACGACCTCGTCGACTCCCCCGCGGACCAGCTGCGCGCCTATGCGACCGACCGCTACCACCGCCGCGTCCTCCTCGTTGCCGAGCCGGCGGCCAGCCCGACCTCCGTCGTCGGCTATGCGCTCGCCGAGCTGCCGCTCGCGGACAACCAGCATCTCGCGGAGGTCGAGCTCGTCGTCGACCCCGCGCACCGCCGCGAGGGCGTGGGCACCCTCCTCCTCGAGCGCGTCCACGAGCTGCTCCGTTCCGAGGGTCGCACGCACATCGTCCTCGGCAGCGACCACGTCGCCGAGGCGACGCCCGACGACTCCCTCCCCCCGCGCACGGGCGTCGGCCCCGTCCGGGCGTCGGAGCCGGCGGCGGCCTTCCTGCGCGCGCACGGCTACGAGCTCGAGCAGACGATGCGCTACTCCGCACTGCCCCTCCCTGCCGCCCCAGGGGTGTTCGCCGCGGCACGCGCCGACGCCGCCGTCGTCGCGGGGCCCGACTACACGGTGCTCACCTGGGAGGACCACGCGCCCGAGGAGCATCTCGACGCGTATGCGTCGCTGCTCGGCGCCATGAGCACCGACGCCCCGCTCGGGGACATCGCGCTCGAGCCCGAGAGCTGGGACGGCGAGCGTGTGCGCAACAGCGAGGACCTCGCCGCAGGTGTCCGCCTGTGCCTCACCGCCGCCGCGCTGCACGTGCCCACCGGTGAGCTCGCAGGCTTCACGACCCTGCAGGTACCCCTCGATCACCCCGAGGTCGCGTTCCAGCACGACACCCTCGTCCGCAGAGGCCACCGTGGCCGCCGGCTGGGCATGCTCCTCAAGGCCGCGAACCTCGAGCGCCTCATCGCCGCCGCGCCCGCTGCCCGCCGCGTCCACACGTGGAACGCCGCGGAGAACCGCCACATGCTCGCCGTCAACGAGGCCCTCGGCTTCGCGAAGGTCGGCCTCGTCGGCGAATGGCAACGCACCCTCTAGCCGCCCCGCCGCCCCCGCCCCCGCCGCCCCCGCCCCACGGCCCACCGCCCCCGCCCGCGAGGCCGCTGGTTTGTGCCCAACCCGCGTGTTCAGACC
>JAFABT010000173.1 GCA_023425905.1 Actinomycetes bacterium
GTCGTCTGGTGCCACGCGTCGCCGACGTGGTCCCGGGGCTCCGTGCCGACGACGACGTCGTCGTACGACGCCGGCACGGGCATGGGGCGCGGCTCCGGGAGCGGGCCCGAGGCCCACCCGGCGGCGCGTCCGGTCCCGTCCGCTTCGAGGCGGAAGTCCCAGATGCCGTCGAGGCTCTTCCGCTCGCGGGTCGCGGTGTCCTGAGGTCTCAGCATCGTTGCTCTCCTTCGTCGACGGTCCGGGTGGCTTCACCCATTGAGACCCCGCCAGGAACCTGCGGCAAGCGGTTGCCACGGGTTGCCCCGGGTCCTAGGGTCGGGCCATGGGGGCGACCGACGACGGCGCGACCGGGCCTGCGGCGGCCCCGGGTCCGCCCCTTCCTGGCGACGACGCGCCTCCGCCCGCGGGCCGCTCGCGTCGGGGGCCGACGATCTACGACGTGGCGACGGCTGCCGGAGTGGCGGCCTCGACGGTGTCGCGGACCTTCTCCCGTCCGGGGCGCGTCAACCCCGAGACCGCCGAACGCATCCGCGCGGTCGCGGCGAGCCTCGGCTACCGCGCCAACCCGCTCGCGCGGGCGCTGCCCACCGGCCGGACGTCCCTCATCGCGCTCGTCGTGTCCGACGTGACCAACCCGGTGTACTTCCAGGTCATCCGCGGTGCGGAGCGCGAGGCGAGCGCGGCCGACTACACGCTGCTCGTCGTCGACGTCCACGAGTCCGCGGCGGTCGAGCGCAAGGCGCTCGAACGGTCGATCCCGCTCGTCGAGGGGGTCGTCCTCGGCACGTCCCGGATGTCCGACGCGACGATCCGCACGGTCGCGCAGCAGCGTCCGACGGTCGTCCTCAACCGGGTCGTCCCGGGCCTGCCGAGCGTCGTCACCGACAACGCCCGCGGGGTCCGGCGCGCTCTCGAGCACCTCGGGGAACTGGGCCATACGTCGGTGACGTACGTCGCCGGCCCGGAGGCGTCGTGGGCCGACGGGATGCGCTGGCGGGCGATGCGCGAGGCGGGCATCGAGCTGTCGATGCGCGTGCACCGGCTCGGCCCGGTCGCCCCGACGCTCGAGGGCGGCAAGGAGATCGCGCCCGTGGTCGTGCGCGAGCGCGCGACCGCCGTCGTCGCCTACAACGACCTCATCGCGATCGGCCTCATGCAGGGCCTCAGCCGGATGGGTCGCGTCGTGCCCCGCGACTGCTCCGTCGTGGGCTTCGACAACATCTTCGGGGCGGAGCTCACGACTCCGACGCTCACGACCGTCTCGGCGCCGCTCCCCGCACTGGGTGCGTACGCGGTGCGCACCCTCCTCACGGAGATCGCCTCTCGTGCCCCGCACGAGACCCGGCCGGCGCTCATGCCCGCCCAGCTCGTCGTCCGACGCTCGACGGGGTGCCCCCCGGACTGAGCGTCTGGCGGGGCAACCCGTGGCAACCGCTTGCCATGGGTGCGGGCGTGCGGCTCAATCGAAGGAGCCACCCGACCGCGGCCCTGTGGAGGACCAATGACGATCTCGACAGCCTGGGAGCGCACGACGCCCCCGCCGCCCGTGCGCGCGGTCCACCTCGGGCTCGGTGCCTTCCACCGCGCCCACCAGGTCTGGGCCACGCAGCGCGCGAACGACGCCGCGACGGCTGCGGGCGCCCGCCCCGACGAGCTGTGGGGGTACGCCTCGTTCACCGGACGCTCACCGCGCTCCGCCGATGCGCTCCGCACCCAGGACGGGCGCTACACCCTCCTCGTGCGCTCCGCCGACGGCGACCACCCCGAGGTCGTCGACGCCCTCGTCGAGGTGCACGACGGCGCGGACGGGGACGCGTGGCGCCGTCTGTTCGCCACCCCGGCAGTCGCGCTCGTCACGCTCACCGTCACCGAGGCCGGCTACGTCCGCACCGCCGACGGCAGGCTCGACCGTGACCACCCGGACCTCGTCGCCGACGTCGCGCTGCTCACCGCCTCGTCCGTGACGCCGTCCGGAGCCGCGGCGACGACCGCCCCCGGGCGCCTCGTCGACGGCCTGCGCGCCCGAGCCGCAGCAGCAGCCGGCCCGATCGCCGTCATCCCCTGCGACAACCTGCCCGACAACGGCGCGGTCGTGCGTCGCGTCGTCCTCGACCTCGCGCGGAGCGTCGACCCCGAGCTCGCCTCGTGGATCGAGACGCACGTGTCCTTCGTCTCGACGATGGTCGACCGCATCACCCCGGCGACGACCCCTGACGACGTCGCCCAGGTCGCGGCGCTCACCGGCCGCGCCGACGCGAGCCCGGTCGTCACCGAACCGTTCGCGGAGTGGGTCCTCGCAGGCGACTTCCCCGCGGGCCGGCCCCGGTGGGAGGAGGCCGGCGCCCGCTTCGTCGCCGACATCGCCGTGCACGAGCAGCGCAAGCTGTGGCTGCTCAACCCGGGTCACTCGCTCCTCGCCTACCGAGGGATCGAGCTGGGGCTGAGCACGATCGCCGAAGCCTTCGCCGACCCGACGTGCCGTGCGCTGCTCGAAAGGCTCTGGGACGAGGCACGACCCGTCCTGCCCCTGCCTGCGGCGGAGGTGGACGCAGCCCTCGCCGCCCTTCGCGCCCGATTCGCCAACGCGCGCATCGAGCACCGGCTCGCTCAGATCGCCAAGGACGGCGCCGCCAAGCTCCCCGTCCGCGTCGTCGCCCCCGCCGGGGCACGACTCGCCTCGGGTCTGCCCGTCGGGGTCGCCCAGGCCCGGACGATCGCCGCGTGGATCCGCCACCTCGAGACCACCGACGCCGATCTCGCGACGACCGACGCCGGCGCCCGGGAGCTCGCCGCCCGGCTGCACGACCTGCCCGCCGGGCCGGACGCCGCGGCAGCCCGCGCCGACCTCGCACTCGACCTGCTCGACCCCGATGCGACCGCCACCCCGTTGCGCGAGGCCGTCGCCCGCGCGCTCACCGCCCCGTCCGCCACCCCCGGCCCCCCCCCCGC
>JAFABT010000091.1 GCA_023425905.1 Actinomycetes bacterium
CCTCCGGGCTCGTCCGGTTCACCACCGGATCCGCGCTCGACGCGGCCGCGCTCGAGGGTGCGCTCGCCCTGCCCGTCCTCGAGTCCCACCCCTGCGAGTACACGATCACCGGCACCGGGACGCCGGCCCTCGTCGCCGAGGTCGCCGCGTGGTGCGCCGAGCACGGCGTCCAGATCACCACGCTCGACGTCGGCCGACGCAGCCTCGAGGACGTCTTCCTCGACCTCACCGGCAAGGAGCTCCGATGAGTGCCCCCGCGCCCGCCTGGCGCCGAGTCCTCGCGCAATCCGTCTTCGAGGCGCGCACGATGCTCACGAACGGTGAGCAGGTCCTCGTCGCTCTCGTCATCCCGACCGTCGTGCTCTTCACCCTCATCCGGGTCGATGCGATCGACCTGGGGACGGGAGCAGGCCCGAGGGTCGACGGCGTCGCCCCCGGGGTGATCGCCCTCGCGATCCTCGCCTCGTCCTTCACCTCCCGGGCGATCCTCACCGCCTTCGACCGTCGCGCGGGTGTGCTCCGGTTCCTCGCCACGACGCCGCTGGGCCCGGGCGGGCTGCTCGGCGGCGCCGTCGGAGCCGTGCTCCTCGTTCTCGCCTTCCAGATCACGGTGCTCGCGTCGATCGCATGCGTGGGTTTCGGGTGGCGACCTCACCTCGCCGGGCTGCCCGTCGCGGTCCTTGCCGTCGCTCTCGCCGCGCTCGCCTTCACGGGTCTCGCCCTGTTGCTCGCCGGCGCCGTGCGCGCCGAAGCGGTCCTCGGGCTGTCGAACCTCCTCTTCCTCGCGCTCGCGGCGGGCGGCGGGATCCTCGTCGCCCCGGCGGCGATGCCGGCTCCCCTGGCGTGGCTCGCGCAGGTCCTGCCCTCGGGCGCGCTCGGTGAGGCGCTCCGTGCGAGCCTCGGGGGCGGCCCGTTCCCCGTCGTGCCCCTCGTCGTGCTCGCTGCGTGGTCGTTCGCGCTCACCTTCGCGATGCGCCGCTGGTTCCGCTGGATGTGAGGACGGCCACAGGCCGGGTGACGTGCACGTCAGGCTCTGGACCACGTACTAGCGTGAAGCCGTGACCGCACCGCGCAGCCCTCGCCTCCTCCGATGGGCACGGCCCGCTCTGTGGGCGAACCTCGTCGCCCAGATCGGCATCATCGTCACGGGCGGTGCGGTCCGGCTCACGGGCTCGGGCCTCGGGTGCTCCACCTGGCCGATGTGCGAGCCCGGCGAGTTCACCCCGGTGTTCCACGAGGCCACGCCGCTGCACGCGTTCATCGAGTTCGGCAACCGCACGCTCACAGGGGTCCTCGGCGTCATCGCGCTCGTCCTCGCCCTCGTGATCTGGAAGGACTCCCGGCGACCCACGTGGTACCGCCGCCTCGGCCTCGTGCCTCTGCTCGGCGTCGTCCTCCAGGCCGGGATCGGCGGGGTCACGGTCCTCCTCCACCTGCACCCGGCCGTCGTCGGCGTCCACATGCTCGTCTCGCTCGCGCTCGTCGCGGCGTCAGCGGCACTTCTCGCCGCTCGAGGTCCGCGGCCCGAGGGCTGGGTCGCCCGACCCTCGGTGGTCAGCGGAGCTCATGTGCTCCTCGTCCTCGGCCTCGTCCTCTCCGTCGCGGGCATCGTCACGACGGGTTCCGGTCCGCACAGCGGCGACGACGAGATCGCTCAGCGACTCATGCTCGACCCGGTCGTCGTCGCCAAGACGCACGCGTGGATCGTGTGGGCCTTCGTCGTCGTCCTGCTCGCCATCGTGTGGGTGCTCGTCCGCAGGGCCCACGCACCGCGGGCCGTGACCTCGACGTGGCTCGTGCTGCTGGGTGTCACCCTCGCCCAGGGGCTCCTCGGCTACGTCCAGTACTTCACGCAGCTGCCGGCCGTCCTCGTGGGCGCGCACATGCTGGGCGCCGCACTGCTGGTCACCGCACTCACGTGGGCGTACATGGACCTCCGCGGGTTCCGAGCACCCGTGGCCGGCGGCACCAGCGCGAGCCCCGCACCCTGACGCTCCGGTCGTCCCTGCGTCAGACCCGCGACATCCCTGCGTCGTTCCCGCGCGAGCAGCGCCTCGCCGCCACGGTGAGGTCAGGGCGCCGCGGGTCCTGCCGCTCCCTGACCGTGGCGCGCCGCAGCGGCGAGCACCCCGACCACCGTCGTCGGCGAGTGGAGGCGCCCGGAGAGCACGCCGTCGACGGCCTCGTCGAGCGAGAGCCACACCGGGACGAGGTCGGCCTCCTCCTCGGTGCGGACGTGGCGGTCCCGCTCGGGCACCTCGTGCAGGTCACGCGCGAGGTAGATGACGATGATCTCGCTCGAACCACCCGGGGTGGTCGTGTACGACAGCAGGTGCTCCCACGTGTCCGCGACGAGGTCGGCCTCTTCCGCCAGCTCCCGCCGGGCGGTCTCGAGGGGGTCCTCCCCCGCGACGTCGCACAGCCCTGCGGGCGGCTCCCACAGCGACGCGCGGACCGGGTGGCGGTACTGCTTGAGCAGCAGCACCCGGTCCTGGGCGTCGAGGGCGATGACGGCGACGGCGCCAGGGTGGTCGACGAACTCCCGCCGCACGACGCAGTGGCCGAGGTCGGCCTCCTCGGCGACGACGTCCCATACCCGCCCGGAGAAGATCTCCTCGCGCTCGTGGACCGGGTGCGCCGTGAAGTCGTCCGCGACGTCGCCGCTCGTCGCCCCGTGCGGGACGACGGCGGCGGGTCTGCTCGTCATCGCGGGCTCACGCCTCAGCGCCGGTCGCAGCCGCCGGCTCTGTGGTGGGTGCGGCGTCGGGTGCCGTGACGACCTTGGTCACCGCTCTGCTGCTCGACGACGCCTCGGCCCGGATCTGTGCCTCGATCGCTGCCCCGACGAGCCCGGCGAACAGCGGGTGCGGCTTGGTCGGACGCGACTTGAACTCGGGGTGCGCCTGCGTCGCGACGAAGTACGGGTGCACCGCACGCGGCAGCTCGACGAACTCGACGAGGCTGCGGTCCGGGGAGACCCCGCTCACGACGAGGCCTGCGGCCTCGAGCTGGTCGCGGTAGGCGTTGTTCACCTCGTAGCGGTGACGGTGCCGCTCGGAGACGCGCTTGGCGCCGTAGGTCTCCGCGACGACCGAGCCCGCGAGCAGGTCGGCGTCGTAGGCACCCAGGCGCATCGTGCCGCCGAGGTCTCCGGCTCCCGCGACGATGTCGCGCTGCTCGGCCATCGTCGCGACGACCGGGTGGGTGGGGTTCTCGTCGAACTCCGAGCTCGAGGCACCCTCGAGACCGCAGACGTTGCGGGCGTACTCCATGACGATCGCCTGCAGACCGAGGCAGATGCCGAGAAGCGGCGTCCCGTTCTCTCGCGACCACCGGATCGCGCCGAGCTTGCCCTCGATGCCGCGCACGCCGAAGCCGCCCGGGACGAGGATCGCGTCGGCGCCCGCGAGGGCCGTCTGGGCGCCCGCGGGCGTCTGGCAGTCGTCGGACGCGACCCAGCGGATCTTCACCTTGGCCCGGTGGGCGAATCCGCCCGCGCGCAACGCCTCAGTGACCGAGAGGTACGCGTCGGGCAGGTCGATGTACTTGCCGACCAGAGCGACCTCGACGGTGCGCTCAGGGTTGTGCACGCGCTCGGTGACGACGGACCACGCGTCCCAGTCGACGTCCCGGAACGCGAGACCGAGGCGCCGGACGACGTACGCGTCCAGACCCTCGGCGTGCAGCACTCGCGGGATGTCGTAGATGCTCGGGGCGTCGACGCACGCGACGACGGCCTCTTCGTCGACGTCGCACATGAGCGCGATCTTCGACTTGACCGACTGCGGCAGGTCACGGTCGGCGCGCAGCACGAGCGCGTCCGGCTGGATACCGATCGAGCGCAGCGCCGCGACGGAGTGTTGCGTCGGCTTCGTCTTGAGCTCGCCGGACGGGCCGATGTACGGCACGAGCGAGACGTGGAGGAAGAAGACGTTGTCCCGCCCGAGCTGGTGGCGCAGCTGCCGCGCCGCCTCGAGGAACGGCTGGGACTCGATGTCACCGACCGTGCCGCCGATCTCGGTGATGATGACGTCGGGCGCCTTGCCCTGCTCGGGGTGCGCCTGGGCGCGCATGCGCTCCATGAGGGCGTCGGTGATGTGCGGGATGACCTGCACCGTGTCGCCGAGGTACTCGCCGCGACGTTCCTTCGCGATGACGGACGAGTAGATCTGCCCGGTCGTCACGTTCGCCGTCGCGCCGAGGTTGACGTCGAGGAACCGCTCGTAGTGACCGATGTCGAGATCGGTCTCTGCGCCGTCCTCCGTGACGAAGACCTCACCGTGCTGGAACGGGTTCATCGTTCCCGGGTCGACGTTGAGATACGGGTCGAGCTTCTGCATCGTCACGCGGAGGCCGCGGGACCGAAGAAGTCGACCGAGGCTCGAGGCCGTGAGGCCCTTGCCCAGTGAGGAGGCGACGCCTCCCGTGACGAAGATGTGCCGGGTCGTGTTGTCCGACCGCCCGGAGAGTCGATTTGCGCGCTCTGCCACGGGCTTCAACTGTACCCGACCGATCACGGGCGGGGGGCCGCCGCGCCGCGAAGAGAGACGTACGTCTCGGACCAGGCCGCAGCCGCGGCCGCGCCGTCGGGCCACGTCGCAGCGCGCTCACGGCCCGCGCGCCCGAGCCGCGCGGCCCGCTCAGGGTCGTCGAGCACACCGGCGACGGCCCGGGCGATCTCCTCCGGTGAACCGGCACTGACCTGCACGCCTGCATCTCCCACGAGGCCGGGCAACCCACCCACCGCGGTGACGACGACGGGGGTGCCCACCGCCATGGCCTCCTGCACGACGAGAGCCCGCGCCTCCCAGTCGCTCGTCACGACGAGAACGTCGGCCGCCACCATGAGTCTGCTCACGTCGCGTCGGGCTCCGAGCAGGACGACGGGTGCACCGAGCGCCTCGGCGCGAGCGGCCAGTGCCGCACGGTCCGCGTCGTCCCCCTCCCCTGCCACGAGCCAGAGCAGGCCACGGGCATGGGAGCCACGTGCTCCGACTCCGGTACCGCCGTCTGCACGGCCCACGGCGAGCAGGCCTGCTGCGTCCACCGCGACGTCGAGCCGCTTCTGCGGCGCGACGCGGGCGACCGTGAGCACCCAGTCACCTCGCACGTCGAGGCCCAGCTCCGCCGCCAGCCCGGCGCGCGCCGCCGCACGCGTCCCCGCCCACCGCTGCCGCGCCGGAGCCGGCACCTCGGTGAGCCGGGCCTCGCGGGACCCCAGGTGCCTCGCCCGCGCGACGAGGTCGTCCGACGCGCCGGTGACGAGCGTCGCCCTGCGGACCTGCAGACGCTCGGCGACCGCCCGCAGCCTGCGGCCCGTGCCGCTGCCGAGCACCGCGTTGTGCCACGTGATGACGAGCGGACG
>JAFABT010000183.1 GCA_023425905.1 Actinomycetes bacterium
GTGTGCGCGCTCGCCGCGCTCTGGCTGGTGTGCGCGCTCGCGCCGGTCTGCGCGGTGCTCGTCGTCGGTGCGCTCGACCCGCTCAGGCCGCTCGCGACGCGCACGTCCCGGCCGCTCGACGCGGAGACGGGCGACGACGGGGTGATGCGGCCGAAGGACGGCGTCCCGCCCGCGGGCGTCGAGGGCAGCATCGAATCGAGGGTGCGGGCGAGGGACGCGGCCGACCGCGGACGGTCGATCGGGTCCTTCGAGAGCATGCGCATGACGAGGCCGGCCATCTCGCGGTCGACCGACATCGGCAGCGGAGGCACGGGCCGGTTGACGTGCGCGACCGCGATGTCGACCGCGGACTCCCCGGTGAAGGGACGGTGCCCGACGACCGCCTCATAGGCGACGACACCCAGCGAGTAGATGTCGGAGGACGGCGTCGCGGGCCGCCCGAGTGCCTGCTCCGGGGACAGGTACTGCGCCGTCCCCATGACCATGCCGGTCGCGGTGAGCGAGATCTGGTTCGTCGCGAGCGAGACCCCGAAGTCGGTGATCTTCACGCGCCCGCCCCGCCCGAGCAGGATGTTGCCCGGCTTCACGTCACGGTGGACGACGCCCGCGACGTGCGCGGCGTGCAGGGCGCGCGCCGTCTGGGCGAGGATCGGCAGCAGCCGTTCGAGCGGGAGGACCGGCTCACGGGCGAGGAGGTCGCTCATGGGCTCGCCGACGACGAGCTCCATGACGATGAAGGCGGAGCCGTCCTGCTCGCCGTAGTCGTAGGGCTGGGCGATGTTCGGGTGCGACAGCGACGCCGCGTTGCGCGCCTCCGTGCGGAAGCGGGCGAGGAAGCCCGGGTCCCCCGCGAACTCCTCCTTGAGCACCTTGATCGCGACGTCGCGGGCGAGCGAGCGGTCATGGGCGCTCCACACCTCGCCCATGCCGCCCACGGCGATGCGGTGGCGCAGCTCGTAGCGATCGCCGAACGCGACCCCGACGGCGGGCTTCATCGCAGCACCGCCTCGATGACGCGCTTGGCGATCGGCGCGGCGACCTGGCCGCCCGTGCCCTCGTTGCCCATCGAGCCGCCGTTCTCGACGACGACGGCGACGGCGACCTTCGGGGCGTCGGCGGGGGCGAAGGCGGTGAACCAGGCGTGCGGCGCGACGTCGGGCGCGGTCTGCGCCGTGCCCGTCTTGCCCGCGACCGCGACGCCCGAGATGCGGGCGGAGCGCCCGGTTCCGTTCTCGACGACGTCCTGCATCATCGAGGTGAGCACGGCGGCGGTCGACGCGGACACGGACCGGCGCAGCTCGGTGGGCTGCGTGCGGGACAGCACCTCGAGGTCCGGGGAGAGCACGCGGCTCACGAGGTGCGGCTGCATCTGGACGCCGCCGTTGGCGATCGCCGCGGAGACCATCGCCATCTGCAACGGCGTCGCCCGCACCTCGTACTGGCCGATCGCGCTGAGCGCGGTGTTCGGCGCGTTGAGACCCGTCGGGAAGCGGGACGGGGTGGCCTTGAGCGGGATCTCGACGTCCGTCCCGAACCCGAAGTCCGCGGCCTGCGCCGCGAGGGCGTCGGCGCCGAGCGTGAGCCCGAGCTGTGCGAAGGACGTGTTGCAGGAGATGCGCAGCGACTCGGCGAGCGTCGCCTTGTCGGTCGAGGAGCACGCGGCGCCGCCGAAGTTCTTGATCGTCGCGCTCGACTGCGGCAGCGGCAGCTCACGGGGCGCGTCGAGCTCGGCCGTCTGCTCGTAGCCGCTCTCGAGCGCGGCCGCTGCGACGACGAGCTTGAACGTCGACCCGGGCGGGTAGGTGTCGCCCCCGATGGCACGGTTGACGAGGGGGTGGCTCTTGTCCGCGTCGAGCTTCTGGTAGCGGTCGTTGACCTTCGACGTCGAGTGCCCGGCGAGGTCGGAGGGGTCGAAGGTCGGCTTGGAGACGAGCGCGAGGATGCGGCCCGTCGCCGGCTCGATCGCGACGACGGCGCCCTTCTGGTCCCCGAGCGCGTCGTACGCGGCCTGCTGCGCCTCCGGGTCGATCGTCAGCTCGACGGACGATCCGACGGGCTGACGTCCCGTGACGAGGTCCTGCAGCCGCTGCCACACGAGGGAGTCGGCCTGCCCGGTGAGGGTGAGGTTCTCGGTGCCCTCGATGCCGGTCGCTCCGAAGACGACCGAGTAGAACCCGGTGACGGGGGCGTAGAGCTTGCCGGGCTCGTACTTGCGCTGGTACCGGAACACGTCGTCGACGGGCTCGGACCACGCGACCTGCTCGCCGCCGACGATGATCGAGCCGCGGAAGGTCCCGTACTCCTGGAACAGGCGGCGGGAGTTGCGGTTGTCCGCGTTGAGCTCGGGGGCCTTGACGAACTGGATGTACGTCGCCGCGCCCATGAGCGCGAGGAACATGAGCAGGACGACGGTGGCGAGGCGCCGCAGGGGCGTGTTCATGCGCGCGCCCCCCGCTGCTGTGCGGTCTCGTCGACGTCGGTGACCTCGATGACCTCGGTGAGGTTCTCGTCAGCAGGTGCGGCGTCGTCCTCGGCGGACCGGGCCGCGCGCGGCGGCGGAGGTGCCGGGGCCGCGGGGGCAGGGCGTCGGGCGGCGTCGGAGACGCGCAGCAGCAGCGCGACGACGATCCAGTTGGCGAGCAGCGAGGATCCGCCGTACGCCATGAACGGCATGGTGAGCCCGGTGACGGGGATGAGGCGCGTGATCCCGCCGACGACGACGAAGCACTGGAAGGCGACGACGAAGGCGAGCCCCCCGCCGAGCAGCTTGCCGAAGCCGTCGCGCACGCCGACGGCGGTGCGCAGGCCGCGCTGCACGAGGACGAGGTAGAGCGCGAAGATCGCGAGCAGGCCCGTGAGCCCGAGCTCTTCGCCGAGCGCGGCGATGATGAAGTCCGACTCGGCGTACGGCACGAGGTTCGGCCTCCCTGACCCCCACCCGGTGCCGAACAGACCGCCGGACGCCATGCCGAACAGGCCCTGGACGAGCTGGCCCGAGCCGCCGACCGCCTCGTAGACGTCCTGGTCGAAGGCGTTGAGCCAGCCGTTGAACCGGGCGCCGACGTGGCCGAACGTCGTCGCGGCGACCGCTGCGCCCGCGACGAAGAGGCTGAGGCCGATGAGGATCCACGACAGCCGCTCGGTCGCGACGTAGAGCATCGCGACGAACAGTCCGAAGAACAGCAGCGACGTCCCGAGGTCCTTCTCGAAGACGAGGACGCCGACGGACACGAGCCAGGCGAGGACGATCGGCCCGAGGTCCCGCACGCGCGGCAGCTGCAGCCCGAGGACGCGCGGGCCCGCGAGGGCGAGCGTCTCCCGGTTGGTGACGAGGTACCCGGCGAAGAAGATCGCGAGGAAGATCTTCGCGAGCTCGCCGGGCTGGAAGGACTGACCCGCGAACTTGATCCAGATCGTCGCGCCGTTGACCGTCCGGCCGAGGCCGGGGATGAGCGGCGCGGCGAGCAGCAGCAGACCGATGACCATCGACGTGTACGTGTAGCGCCGCAGGGTCCGGTGGTCGCGGAGCAGCAGCAGGACGAGGGACGCGAGGACGACGCCGATCGTCGTCCAGCCGAGCTGGAGGGTCGCGAGGTCCTTGGGCTTCGCCGTCGTCGCGGAGGCGACGTCGAGCCGGTAGATCATCGCGAGGCCGATGCCGTTGAGCGCGATGACCGTCGGCAGGATCACCGGATCGGCGTAGGGCGCGCGGATGCGGAGCACGAGGTGGGCGATGAGCGCGAGGGCCGCTAGCCCGGCGCCGTGCGTGAGCGTGCTCGTCGGGATCTCGCCGGCGGTGTTGAGCCCGACGAGCGCGTAGGCGCCGACGCCGAGAGCGACCGCGAGGGCGAGGAGCCGCAGCTCGGACCCGCGCCCCTGGCGGACGGGGAGGGAGGCGACCGTCGCCATCACGTGCCTCCGGTCGCGCCGGTGGCACCGGTGGCGCCGGTCGTGTCGGTCGTGCCGGTCGTGTCGGTGGTGCCTGCGGGCGGGGGCGTGCCCGGCGCGACGGGCTCGGGGACCATGAGCGCCGCACGCTCGCGCGCCGCCTCGAGGGAGTCGGCGGGGATTCCGCGGGCGAGACGATCCTGGACGAACGGCGGGAGGGCCGCGACGGCCTGCCCCGTGCTCTCGAGCGGGGTCGACAGCGACAGCGGGCCGATCGACTGCGGGATGCCGCGGAACACTGCGACCGTGCCCTGGTCGACGCCGACGAAGTAGAGCGACTGCGTCCACCAGTAGCCCGCACCGAGCAGCCCGAGCACGACGAGGACGACGGTCCCGAGCCCGAGGGCGCGCAGGCCGCGGCGCCGGGCAGGCTCGATCTCGTCGACGAGATCGAGCCTGCCCGGCGC
>JAFABT010000174.1 GCA_023425905.1 Actinomycetes bacterium
CCGAGGCCGAGGTGCTCATCCTCGTCGAGCCGACCAGCGCGGTCGACGCGCACACCGAGGCACGCATCGCCGCCCGGCTCGCGGACACCCGCCGCGGCCGGACGACGATCGTCGTCACCGCGAGCCCGCTCGTGCTCGAGCACGTCGACGAGGTCGCGCTCCTCGCCGACGGCGAGGTCGTGACGACGGGGACGCACCGGGAGCTGCTCGACCGGGACGACGACGACGCCCGTGCCTACCGAGCAGTCGTCTCCCGCACCACCGGCGACGACGGCCCGGCCGCGACCATGACCACGGAGGTGCTCGCGTGAAGCTCCCCGTCGCCGACGCCGCTCAGGTCCGCCGCCACACGTGGCAGCTGCTGCGCGAGCACCGTCTCGCACTGTCTGCGGTGAGCGTCCTCCACCTCCTCGCCGCGGCGGCCGGTCTGCTCTCGCCGTGGCTGCTCGGCGCGCTCGTCGACGCCGTCATCGCGGGCCGCGGGGCGGACGTGCTCGACGTCACCGTGCTCGCGCTCGTCGGCGCCTACGTCGCCCAGGCGGTGCTCGTGCGCAGCGCGCAGCTGCGCTCGATGGTGCTCGGCGAGGAGGTCTTCGCGGACCTGCGCGAGAGCTTCATCGACACGGTGACGCGGCTGCCGCTGTCGACGGTCGAGCGCGCGGGCACGGGCGACCTGCTCGCGCGCACGACGAACGACGTCGACCGCGTCCAGCACGCCGTCCGCTTCGGCATCCCCCGCCTGCTCGTGTGCACGACGACGATCGTGCTCACCCTCGTCGCAGCGTTCCTCACCGACCCCGCCGTCGCCCTCGCGCTGCTCGCCGGGGTGCCCGTCGCGCTGCCCTTCGTCTGGTGGTACCTCCGCCGTGCCAAGGCCGCCTACCTGCGCGAGGGTGCGGCGTACGCCGTCATCAATGGGGTGCTCACCGAGTCCGTCGAGGGCGCCCGCACGATCGACGCGCTCGGACTCGGCGCGCGTCGACGCCGCCGCACGGACGACGCGGTGCGCGAGGCCTACCGTGCCGAGCGCGGGTCGCTGCGGCTGCGCACGGTGCTGTTCCCCGGGGTCGACACCGCCTTCATGCTGCCCGCCGTCGCCGCACTCGTCTGGGGCGCGCACCTCGTCGGGACGGGCTCAGCCACCGTCGGCGCGGTGACGACCGTCGTGCTCTACGCGAACCACCTCAAGCAGCCGATGGGTGAGCTGCTCTTCTGGCTCGACGTCCTGCAGACCGGCTCCGCCTCGCTCGCCCGGATCATCGGCGTCGGGCTCGTGGGGCCGGACAGGACGGCCGGTACACAGGCCCCGGCGGACGAGCACGTCGTCGCCCGAGGCGTGCGGTACGCCTACCGCGAGGGCCACGACGTGCTGCACGGCATCGACCTTGACCTCGCCGTCGGGGAGCGACTCGCCGTCGTCGGGCCGTCGGGCGCCGGCAAGTCCACCCTCGGCCGAATGCTCGCCGGCGTCCACCCGCCGACGGGCGGGCGCGTCGACGTCGGCGGCGTCCCGCTCGTCGACCTCCCGCTCGACGAGCTCCGTGGTCACGTCGCGCTCGTCACCCAGGAGCACCACGTCTTCGTCGGGTCGCTCGCGGACAACCTCCGTCTCGCCCGCGTCGAGGCGGACGACGCAGCCCTGCTCGACGCCCTCGAGGCGGTCGACGCCCGCGGCTGGGTCGAGGCGCTGCCCGACGGGCTCGCGACCGAGATCGGCTCAGGTGGTCTGACGCTCTCCCCCGCCCAGGCGCAGCAGGTCGCGCTCGCGCGACTCGTCCTGCTCGACCCGCACACCCTCGTCCTCGACGAGGCGACGAGCCTGCTCGACCCGCGCGCCGCCCGGCACCTCGAACGCTCGCTGTCCGCCGTGCTCGAGGGGCGCACCGTCGTCGCGATCGCGCACCGGCTCCACACCGCGCACGACGCGGACCGCGTCGCCGTCGTCGACGCCGGCAGGATCACGGAGATCGGCACGCACGACGAGCTCGTCGCCGCGGGCGGGGACTACGCCGACCTGTGGCACTCCTGGCAGCGGGAGTAGGCGCTCGGCTCTGACTACGGGCTGTCCCCGGTCGACCGCGGGCTGGTCGGATCGGCCAGCCCGCCCTCGGGCTCCGCGCCGAGCAGGCCCTCGCCCCGGCGCACGCCGCGCTGCTCGTCGCGGACGAGCCGGACCCACAGCGCGACCGCGAAGCCCCCGAAGAGCCACCACTGCAGCGCGTAGCCGAGGTTCTGGATGTTGAGCCCCGCGTCGCCGCCGAGCGTCGGAGCGGGCAGCCGCAGCACCGGGCCGCCCTCGACGACCTCGAGGTCACCCGCGCCGCCCACGAGCGTCTCGGTCTGGGCCACGAGGTAGCCCGTGTAGATCGGTCCGCCCCACGCGTTGACGAGCTCCCCGGCGCTGATCGCCTCCGTCCGACCGCCGTCGATCCCGGCGCCAGAGCCCTCCGCGACCTGGAGGAACCCCATGACGTCGACGCGCACCGGCGGGCCGGCCGCAGGCACGAGGAAGCGTCGTGCCGTGGCCTCGTCCGGCGCCCAGCCGCGGACCACCGGCAGGATCGCGTCCCCCTCGCCCGGCGTCGCGGTGCCATCGACCCGCAGCCCGACGAGGACGAGCACTCCCTCGACGCCCTCGCGGACGCGCCCCGGGACGACGAGACCGCTGCCCGGCTCGTAGGACCCGGTCACCTGGGCGCGTCGCCCGACGAGTTCCGTGGCGAACGGTGCCCGGGGTGCGAGCAGGTCGACGAGCGGCGTCGCCGGGCGCTGCTCGACGTCGGCCAGCCGCTCGGCCTCCGCCGTCGCGCCCCGGATCTCCGCCCGGCCCAGCTGCCACGCCCCCAGCAGCCCGCACACCGTCGCGGCGGCGAGCAGTGCCGCGAGCAGGGCGATCATCCGCGGACGCAGCGCCACACGCCAGAAGGACGGTGCGGTCGGGGCAGGCACGGGAGCACGGTACCCCGACGTGACCGAACACACGGAGGCCCGCAGCCTCGGTAGCACACGGCGCCCCCTGGCCTGGGGGACCGACGTCCCAGTAACGCAGAACACACCGTCCGCACAGTGGCCGGAGGGGTCCTTTCGGGGAGACTGGTAGCACGCCCCGGGCGACGGACCTCCCACGTCGGGGCACGGAACCAGCAAGGACGGAGTGCACGCCATGTCGATGAGCACGCCCCACGCACCAGCCTGGACCACCACGCCCCACCCGCTCGACGACGCGACGCTGCGTCGGATCGACGCCTGGTGGCGCGCAGCGAACTACCTCTCCGTCGGGCAGATCTATCTGCTCGACAACCCGCTCTCGCGTCGGCCCCTCACCGCCGAGGACGTCAAGCCGCGCCTGCTGGGCCACTGGGGCACGACCCCGGGCCTCAACTTCCTCTACGCGCACCTCACCCGCGCGATCGCCGACCGCTCCCAGCCCATGCTCTACATCACGGGTCCCGGGCACGGCGGGCCAGGGCTCGTCGCCAACGCCTACCTCGAGGGGACGTACACCGAGTACTACCCCGCGATCACGCGTGACGAGGCAGGCATGGCTGCTCTCTTCCGCCAGTTCTCCTTCCCCGGCGGCATCCCGAGCCACGTCGCCCCGGAGACACCCGGGTCCATCCATGAGGGCGGCGAGCTCGGCTACTCGCTCTCGCACGCCTACGGCGCGGCCTTCGACAACCCCGACCTGCTCGTCGCCGCCGTCGTCGGCGACGGCGAGGCCGAGACCGGACCGCTCGCCACGAGCTGGCACTCGAACAAGTTCCTCGACCCGGTGGCCGACGGCGTCGTCCTGCCGATCCTCCACCTCAACGGGTACAAGATCGCCAACCCCACGGTCCTGGCGCGCATCCCCGAGGACGAGCTGCTCGCGCTCATGCGCGGCTACGGGCACACCCCGCACGTCTTCACGGGCGGCTTCGACGACGAGGACCCGATCGAGACCCACCGGCGCTTCGCCGAGCTGCTCGACGTCGTCCTCGACGAGATCGCCGCGATCAAGGCCGCAGCCGCCGACGGGTCCCTCGACGGCCGTCCGGCCTGGCCGATGATCGTCCTGCGCACCCCGAAGGGCTGGACCTGCCCCGACGTCATCGACGGGAAGCAGGTCGAGAACTCCTGGCGCTCGCACCAGGTGCCCCTCGCCTCGGCCCGCGACACCCCCGAGCACCTCGAGGTGCTGCGCGGGTGGCTCGAGTCGTACCGGCCCGCCGAGCTCTTCGACGCCGACGGCACCCTCGACGCGGACATCGCCTCGCTCGCGCCCGCCGGGCACCTGCGGATGAGCGACACCCCGCACGCGAACGGCGGCGTGCTGCTGCGCGACCTGCGGCTGCCCGACGTCAGGGACTTCGCCGTCGCGACCGAAGGACGCGGCGGCACGATCGCCGAGGCCACGCGCGTCCTGGGCCGCTGGCTCGCCGAGGTCATCCGGCTCAACCCGGACAACTTCCGCGTGTTCGGCCCGGACGAGACGGCCTCGAACCGCCTCCAGGACGTCTTCGAGGTCACCGACAAGGTGTGGCAGGCCGAGTACCTGCCCACGGACGTCAGCGACCACCTCGCGCGCGCCGGACGGGTCGTCGAGATGCTCTCGGAGCACCAGTGCCAGGGATGGCTCGAGGGGTACCTGCTCACCGGCCGCCACGGCATGTTCAGCTGCTACGAGGCGTTCATCCACATCATCGACTCGATGGTCAACCAGCACGCGAAGTGGCTCAAGGTCACGAGCGAGATCCCGTGGCGTCGCCCCGTCGCGAGCCTCAACTACCTGCTCTCGAGCCACGTGTGGCGCCAGGACCACAACGGGTTCTCCCACCAGGACCCGGGCTTCATCGACCACGTCGTCAACAAGAAGGCCGAGGTCGTCCGCGTCTACCTGCCGCCGGACGCCAACACGCTGCTCGTCACCTACGACCACTGCCTGCGCTCGCGCAGCTACGTCAACGTCGTCGTCGCGGGCAAGCAGCCCGCTCCCGTCTTCCTCGACATGGAGGAGGCGGTCGCACACTGCTCACGCGGCGTCGGCATCTGGCCGTGGGCCGGCACGGAGACGGCCGACGAGTCCGGACCGGGGCCGGGCCCCGACGTCGTCCTCGCATGCGCGGGCGACGTGCCCACGCTCGAGGTGCTCGCCGCCGCGGACCTGCTGCGCACCCACCTGCCCGAGCTGCGCGTCCGCGTCGTCAACGTCGTCGACCTCATGCGGCTCCAGGACGAGGCCGAGCACCCGCACGGGCTGTCCGACCGCGACTTCGACACCCTCTTCACGACGGACAAGCCCGTCGTCTTCGCCTACCACGGCTACCCGTGGCTCATCCACCGCCTGACCTACCGCCGCACGGGGCACAACAACATCCACGTGCGCGGGTACAAGGAGGAGGGCACGACGACGACGCCCTTCGACATGGTCATGCTCAACGACCTCGACCGGTTCCACCTCGTCATGGACGTCATCGACCGCGTGCCCGGCCTCGGCCAGCGCGCCGCGGTGCTGCGCCAGGAGATGTCGGACCGGCGGCTGCACGCGCGGCAGTACACGCGCGACCACGGCGAGGACCTCCCCGAGATCCGGGACTGGGTCTGGCCGGGCGGCGCAGATTCTGCGCCGTCGAGCACGACAGCCACCCTCGCGACCGGAGGCGACAACGAGTGACCACCCCCAGCATCTACATCACCTCACCCGAGGGAGACACCGGTAAGTCCACCGTGGCCCTCGGCGTGCTCGACCTGCTCACGCGGCAGGTGCAGCGCGTCGGGGTGTTCCGCCCCGTCGCCCGCTCGACCGAGCAGCTCGACTACGTCCTCGAGCTGCTCCTCGAGCACGACGGCGTCGACCTGCCCTACGACATGTGCGTCGGCGTCACCTACGACGAGGTCCACTCGGACCCGGACAAGGCGCTCGGACGCATCATCAGCCGCTTCCACGAGGTGGCGCGCGTCTGTGACGTCGTCGTCATCGTCGGCACCGACTACACCGACGTCGCCGGGCCCACGGAGCTCGCGTTCAACGCCCGTGTCGCCGTCAACCTCGGCTCCCCCGTGCTCCTCGTCGTCTCCGGCAACCGCCGCCGCGCCGAGGAGATCAAGCACATGGTGAGCGTCTCGGTCACCGAGCTCGAGGCTGCGCACGCCCAGGTCATCGGCGTCGTCGCGAACCGCTGCGCCCCCGACGAGCTCGACAAGATCAGCACCCAGCTCACCGGCGCCGTCCCCGTGTGGACGATCCCCGAGGAGCCCTTCCTCGTCGCGCCCACCGTGCGCGCGCTCATGCACGCCGTCGACGGCGAGCTCGTCGTCGGCGAGGAGGAGCTGCTCTCGCGCGAGGCCCTCGACATGCTCGTCGGCGCGATGTCGATCGAGCACCTGCTCGACAAGCTCACCGACGGCGCTGTCGTCATCACCCCCGGCGACCGCTCGGACGTGCTCATCGGCCTGCTCATGGCGCACTCCGCCCCGGGCTTCCCCTCGCTCGCCGGCATCATCCTCAACGGCGGCTTCTACCCGCCGCCGACCGTCGCCCGGCTCGTCGAGAACCTCGGCGCCCGGCTCCCGATCATCCGGACGAACCTCGGGTCCTTCCGCAGCGCGAGCGCGGCCGCCGCGACCCGGGGCCGCCTCTCGGCGGACTCCCAGCGCAAGGTCGACACGGCGCTCGCCCTGTTCGACCGGCACGTCGACGGCGCCGCGCTGTCGGCCGCGATGGACGTGCCCGGGCAGGAGGTCGTCACCCCGCTCATGTTTGAGTACGCCCTGCTCGACCGGGCGCGCGCCGACCGCAAGCACATCGTCCTGCCCGAGGGCAAGGACGACCGCATCCTGCGAGCCGCGTCGACGCTGCTGCAGCGCGAGGTCGCCGATCTCACGATCCTCGGTGAGGAGGGGCCCATCCGTGCCCGCGGCATCGAGCTGGGCCTCGACCTGTCCGCCGCGACGATCCTCGACCCGAAGCAGGGCGAGATGCTCGAGCGCTTCGCCGCGGAGTACACCGAGCTGCGCAAGCACAAGGGCATGACGATCGACCGGGCACGCGAGATCGTCTCGTCGGTGTCGTACTTCGGCACGATGATGGTCCAGCTCGGGCTCGCCGACGGCATGGTCTCCGGCGCGATGCACACGACCGCGCACACGATCAAGCCGTCCTTCGAGATCATCAAGACCGTGCCGGACGTCTCCGTCGTGTCCTCGGTCTTCCTCATGTGTCTCGAGGACCGGGTCCTCGTCTACGGCGACTGCGCGGTCAACCCCGACCCGACCGCGGAGCAGCTCGCCGACATCGCAATCTCGTCGGCCGCGACCGCGGCGCAGTTCGGCATCGACCCGCGGGTCGCGATGCTCTCGTACTCGACCGGCGAGTCCGGCTCGGGCGCGGACGTCGACAAGGTCCGGCGCGCGACGGAGATCGTCCGTGAGCGCCGCCCGGACCTCGACGTCGAGGGTCCCATCCAGTACGACGCCGCCGTCGACGCGTCGGTCGCCCAGACGAAGCTCCCGGAGTCGACCGTCGCGGGACGCGCGACCGTCTTCATCTTCCCGGACCTCAACACGGGCAACAACACCTACAAGGCCGTGCAGCGCTCCGCGGGCGCCGTCGCGGTCGGCCCCGTCCTCCAGGGTCTGCGCAAGCCGGTCAACGACCTCTCGCGCGGCGCCCTCGTCCAGGACATCGTCAACACCGTCGCGATCACGGCGATCCAGGCGCAGGCCCTCGCCGACGCGAACGCAGCCAGCAGCACCACCACCCCAACCCCGAGCCCGGAGGCCCAGCAGTGAGCAACGACGTCCAGACCCCCTCGACCGGGACGGTCCTCGTCATCAACTCCGGCTCGTCGTCGATCAAGTACCAGCTCGTCGACCCGGCGGCCGGGGTCGCGATCGCGTCCGGGCTCGTCGAGCGGATCGGCGAGGACGACTCGATCCTCACCCACAAGCACGCCGGCGAGAAGGAGGTCCGCGAGGGTCGCATCGCCGACCACGGCGACGGTCTGCGCCTCGTCCTCGAGGTCTTCGACGAGCTCGGCCCGGACCTCGCCGCGTCTAACGTCGTCGCGGTCGGGCACCGCGTCGTCCAGGGCGGGTCGATGTTCTCGGGGCCGACGGTCATCGACGACGACGTCCTCCAGGGCATCACGGACCTCATCCCGCTGGCCCCGCTGCACAACCCGGGCCACGTCCGCGGCATCGAGGTCGCCCGCCAGCTCCTCCCGGACATCCCGCACGTCGCGATCTTCGACACCGCGTTCTTCCAGACGCTTCCGGAGGCCGCGTTCACCTACGCGATCGACGCCGAGGTCGCGGCCGCGCACGGCGTGCGACGCTACGGCTTCCACGGCACGAGCCACGAGTTCGTCTCCCGCGACGTCGCGGGCATCGTCGGGCGCCCGCTCGAGGAGCTCAATCAGATCGTCCTCCACCTCGGCAACGGCGCGTCGGTGTCGGCGGTGCGCGGCGGCGTGGCGGTCGAGACGTCGATGGGGCTCACGCCGCTCGAAGGGCTCGTCATGGGCACGCGCTCGGGCGACATCGACCCGGCCGTCGTCTTCCACCTCTACCGCAACGCGGGCATGTCGATCGACGAGATCGACACGCTGCTCAACAAGCAGTCGGGCCTCAAGGGGCTCGCGGGCGAGAACGACTTCCGCGAGCTGCACCGACTCATCGAGGAGGGCGACGCCGCCGCGAAGCTCGCTCTCGACGTCTACATCCACCGGCTGAAGAAGTACATCGGCGCGTACTACGCGATCCTCGGCCGCGTCGACGTCATCACGTTCACGGCGGGCGTCGGCGAGAACGACGACATCGTGCGCGCGCGTGCGCTCGAGGGCCTCGAGGGCCTGGGCATCCGCATCGACCTCGCGGTCAACGAGGGCCGCAAGTCGCAGGTCACGGTGCTCTCGACCGACGACTCCCCGGTCACCGCCCTCGTC
>JAFABT010000179.1 GCA_023425905.1 Actinomycetes bacterium
GGTCCGCGGACTCGACCGCCGCGAGTCGCGGGCGCGTGCGGCGGAGCTGCTCGAGCGCTTCGAGCTCGGTCATGCGCTCCGGGCCTGGCCGCACGAGCTGTCGGGCGGAATGCGGCAGCGGGTCGCCGTTGCGCGCACGGTCCTCGCGGGGCGCGCGGTGCTGCTGCTCGACGAACCCTTCGGCGCCCTCGACGCGCTCACCCGCCGCCGGACGGGGCAGTGGCTCGACGCCGAGCGCCGCTCGGGCGGCCTTGGCCCGACGCGCGGCGTCGTCCTCGTCACGCACGACGTCGAGGAGGCGCTCGCGCTCGCGGACCGGGTCGTCGTCCTTGGCGGGGAGCCGGCGTCCGTCGTCGCCGTCGTCGACGTCGCGGTGTCAGGCGCGGAGGAGGTGCGACGGCAGGTGCTCGGGGCCCTGTGAGGGCGCGTTCGAGCCGTGGTCACGCGCGCAGGATCATCGCCCCGTGGTGGCAGCCCGCACCGCTGCCGACGAGCAGGAGGGTCTCCTCGGGCTTGATCTCCGCGCGGTGGAGCGCGACGGGGAGGCTCGCGGCCATCGTGTTGCCGAGCTCGCCGAGCGTGTCGACCGTGCGGTCGCGGCCCCAGAACCGGGCGAACATCTCCAGGCAGGCCCTGCTCGCGGGAAGGGGGAGGATGCGGTCGATGCCGTCGGCGCCCTGGGTGAGCCCGGGGCGCAGCGACTCGAGGAACGGTGGCAGGTCGGTGAGCGCCCCGCCGATCAGCCGCCTGCCGCGCAGGTCGAGCCGGCCGTCCCTCGGGGGTGACCCTGCGCCGCGGGTCCCGAGCCCGCGGATCTCCGCGTCCGATGCTCCGCTCGCGCGGGTGCGGAACGCGCTCGTGACGATGCCCTGTCCGGCCTCGATCGCGGGGCCCAGGACGACGGCGGCCGCGGCGTCACCGATGAGCAGCGCGCTCTCGGGCTGGGCCGGGTCGAGGAGGCGTGAGCCGGCCTCGGTCGAGACTACGAGGACGTGCTGCGCGCGCCCCGAGTCGATGAGGAACCCGGCCTCGCGGAGCGCGAAGAGGAAGGAGATGCAGCTGCCCTGCAGGCTGTAGGCGACGCCGTCGCGAAGCCGGAGACCAGCGGCCACGAGGGCGCCGCCGTCCGGCATGCCCTGGAGCGGCGTCGCGGAGGCGCCGAGGACGACGTCGACGTCGTCGACCGTGAGGCCGGCGTCCTCGAGCGCGGCCAGGGCGGCGGTGACCCCGAGGTCGAGCGGGTCCTCGTCGGGGGAGAGCCACCGGCGGGTGTGCACCCCGGTGCGCTCGACGGCGAGGTGGGCGTCGACCCCGCAGAGGGCCGCGACCTCGGCAGTCGTGACGACGCGGGCTGGCAGGACCTCCGCCGTCCCGAGCACGCGCACGCCGAGCGTGTCGATGAGCATGTGTCATCCCCCTGATGGTGCCGCGCAGACCTCCATACTGGTCGACCGGTCAGTGAAAGGGAAGGGGGCGTTCAGCGCGGCCGCAACGCGGGCAGCAGCAGCTCCCACGACGTCAGCGCACGCCGGACGAGGTCGGCCCGGCCGGTGAGGTGGTGGGAGAGCTCCTGGGTGCCGAAGAACGACGCGACGACGTGCCACGCGACGTCGTCGACGGGCAGGTCGGGGCGGGTCTCGCCGTCCGCGCGTGCGTCCTGTAGATGGCGGCGGACCTCGTCGTGCCACGCGACGAAGGGGGTCGGCAGCTCGACGCCGATGACCTCGGACTCCTGCATGAGGCGGAGCGGCGCGCGGGCGCCGGCGTCGTCCCGGTAGAGCTCGGCGACGTGCTCGACGAGCCAACGCAGCGCCTCGAGGCCGCGCAGGCCCTCGGTGGCCAGCTGCTCGCGGAGCGTGCGCCACGACGCGACGTACTCCTCGACGACGGCGACGGCGAGGTCGGCCTTCGTCGGGAAGTGGAAGAAGATCGCGCCCTTGGTGAGACCGAGGCGGCCAGCGATGCCGCTCAGGGTGACGGCGGCGTAGCCGCGGGCGTCGAACTGCTCCGCAGCAGTGCGCAGCACCGCGGTCCTCGTGCTCAGCCGCTGCTCGTCGCGGGTGGTCACGGTCAGCGTCGCCCGACGAACTCGTCCATCCCGACGTTGATGCCGAGCGCGTCGAGCACGGCGTCTCGCCATGCCGGCGGCAGGGCGCGGACGAGCGGGACGACGCGCACGAGGGGTGGCAGTGCGAGCCCGGTGCGGCCGGTCTCGACGGCGCGGATGATCTTCGTCGCGACGACGCGCTCGTCGAGGATGGGCAGCAGGGCGCTGAACCGGGTCCGGACGCCGTCGAACATGCCGGTGTCGATGTAGTACGGCGTCACGGTGAGGGTGCGGACGCCGGTCCCGCTGGCGCGCAGCTCCGCCCGGAGCGACTCGGTGAACCCGGTCGCGGCCCACTTCGAGGCGGCGTAGTCGGTCTGGCGTGCGACGCCGACGAGGCTCGCGGCGCTCGAGACGGTGACGACGGTCCCGGTGCCGCGCTCGATCATCCCGGGGAGGAAGGCGCGGGTCGTGCGGTAGAGCGCCCGCGTGTTCACGGCGAAGGTGCGATCGATCTCCGCCTCGCTCAGCTCGAGCAGCGGCTTGCCGGACACGACGCCCGCGTTGTTGACGAGGACGTCGACGCCTCCTACCTCGTCGACCGTCCGGGCCGCCGCGGCGTCGACGGAGCTCTGGTCGGTGACGTCGACCTCGTGGGCCCAGGCGCGGCCGCCAGCGGCGAGCACGAGGTCGCGCACCTCGGTGGCGCGCTCGAGGTCGCGGTCCCAGAGGACGACGCGCGCGCGGCGGACGGCAGCGGTGAGCGCGATGGCACGGCCGAGCCCGCGGGCGCCGCCGGTGACGAGGACGGTGCTGCCGGTGAGGGAGGAGGTCGAGGCCACGGGGGGTCCTTCCGGTGGGGGGAGCTCCAGTGTCAGGCACGTGTGGCTCGTCGCACACCCTGCGACACGAACGGACCTTCCATTAAGTTGAAGAATCAACTAACATGACAACCATGGACCGCATCCCCGCCTCGACCGCCATGGACGCCATCACCCTTCACGTGGGTGACCTCGACGTCATGACCGCCTTCTACCGCGACGTCGTCTCGCTCGACGTCCTCGACGTCGCCGCGCCCCTCGAGCACCAGGGCCCCGCGCGCTCGGCGACCGTGACCCTCGGGCGCACCGGCGTGCCGCTCGTCGTCCTCCGCCACACGCCCGGGCTCCCCGTGCCCTCGCGTCGCGAGGCAGGTCTCTTCCACACCGCGATCCTCTTCCCCACGCGCGCCGACCTCGCCGCCGCCGTCGCGTCGATGGCCGCCCGGGCCCCCGAGACCTTCACCGGCTCCGCCGACCACCTCGTGTCCCAGGCCTTCTACTTCACCGACCCCGAGGGCAACGGCATCGAGCTCTACTGGGACCGCTCGCGCGACGAGTGGCAGTGGGTCGACGGTCAGGTCCAGATGGACTCCCTCCGCCTCGACCCCCAGGCCTTCCTCGGCGAGCACCTCACCGACGCCGGCCGTGAGCGCCCGCAGGAGGGTGCCGCGAGCGTCGGGCACATCCACCTCCAGGTCGGCGACGTCGACGTGGCCCGCAGGTTCTACGTCGACGGCCTCGGCTTCGACGTCATGCTCGACTGGCACGGTGCGCTCTTCGTCGCCGCAGGGGGCTACCACCACCATCTCGCGATGAACACGTGGAACTCCGCTGGCGCCGGGCCGCGCTCGAGCAGCCTCGGCCTCGGCGAGGTCGCGATCTCGCTGCCCACCGCGGACGACGTCGCGGCGCTGGGCGACCGGATGCGTCACCTCGGCGTCGACCCCCGGGACGACGGGGAGACGCTCGCCTTCGAGGACCCGTGGCGCAACCTCATCCGCGTCGCCGCCGCCTGACGGCGACACGACGCGAGCGGGCCGCCGTGAAAACCCCGGCGGCTCGCTTCCGCGCCACCTAGACTGGACGACGACCGCCCCCCACGGTCGACGTGGCGCTGCCACGGCAGCGGAACACCACGGAAGGAGCAGCGTGCGCACGCGAGGCAGGGCAGGTCCCGCCACCGGCGCCGTCGCCCGACCTGCCGCGGCAGTCGTCGCGCTGCTGCTCGGGCTCTCGGCGTGCACGCTGCTGCCCGGCGGCACGGTCGTCGAGCCCTCGCCCGGCCCCGTCGTCACCGAGTCGACCTCGGCAGCGGAAGATGCGGTCCTCGACGCGATCGAGGCCGAGCCGCACGCGGTCACCACCCGCCCCACGGAGGACCCGCTCGTCATCGCGCGCGGCGACGCCGTCCTCGACACCCTCACCCTCACCCGCACGCTGTGGCGTGAGGCACCGGTCGTCGTCGTGACGAGCGACCCGCGCGACCTCGGTGCAGCCTCGAGCGCAGCCTGGCTCGGCGCCCCCCTGCTCGTCGCCCCGCAGGACGCCGGCCCGTCGATCGCCGCGAAGGTCCGTGCGGAGCTCCTACGGCTCCGCACGACGCACGTCGTCACCTCCGGCTCGGTCCCTGCGGCTGCGCTCGCGGACGGCGTCGAGGTCGTCGAGGCCCCCACGAGCGCGGAGCAGGCCACCCGGGTCCTCGGGACGAGCGCGGGGGAGACGCTCCCGCAGGTCGTGCCTGCGGGCTTCGAGGCGCGCTCCGCCGTGAGCCTCACGCCCGGCGTCGCCGCCTGGCTCGCGCACGACCAGCCGGCCGCTGAGCCGGACGAGACCCCGGCGCCCAGCCCCACCCAGAGCCCGACCGCGGCGGAGAGCCCGAGCG
>JAFABT010000197.1 GCA_023425905.1 Actinomycetes bacterium
CGGCCTGCACCGCGGCCTCGCCCGCCGCGCCCGCCGCGCCCTCCCCGTCGTCGAGCGAGGCCCGGCCCAGCGCTCCCTCACCCGTGCCCGGCGTCCGCTGGCCGGACGGGTCCCCGCTCCTCGCCGGCGACATCGACCCCACGAGCGCCCTCACCCTCGACGCCGCCGGGGCCGAGCAGATCGACACCATCCCCTCCGACGCTCCGCTCCGCACCGTTCCGCTCGGCGTCGCGGGCGACGGTCGGGTCGTCGTCAGCCGGATGCAGTCGGAGAGCATCGAGACCGAGGACGCCGACGACATCGGGTTCTGGGACGGCGACTTCGCGCGCCTCGGCTCGACCGAGAAGCTCGTCCCCGTAGGCCCGAACCGGCAGACGGTCGGCGCATCGGACGACGGCACGACACTTGTGTGGACGGAGATCAGCGGGACGAACATCGTCGCGAGCGACTGGTTCGTCTTCGCCCAGCCGCTCGACGGTTCCGAGGGCCCACGCCTCCTCGCTGACGCCCACGGCCTCTGGCCGGAGGGCGCCTCGGTGGACACGGGCCCGATGGCGCCCGTGCTGCACGACGGGCGCGTCTACCTCCACACCCCGCACCCCGACGCCCAGTCGCCGACCGCCTTCGCCGTCGTCTCCGCGCCGATCGCGGGTGGGCCGCTCCGTGTCGAGGCGATGGACGCGTTCTCGCCGGTGGCCACGTCCGGCGGCGTCGTGGTCGTCCGTTCGGATGCTTCCGTCGCGGCCGACGACGAGGCGCACCCGCTCGAGAAGGCGGTCGGCATCGATCTGCTCACCGGCGACGGTTCTACGCGGCGCCTCCTCGACCTCGATCCGGCTGCGGACGGCAGCCCGACGGTCCATCAGCTTCTCGGCGCGGGCGACAGCCTCGTCCTCCTCACGGCCGACGCCCCCGTCGTCGTCGACCTCGCCGCACGGACAGCGGTCCGGCTCCCGGCGCCAGCCGCGACGGCCCCGGGCCCGACGGTCGCCTGCGCCGACCGCGTCGTCTGGACCACGTCGGCGGACTCGTTGATCTTCGACACGACCTCTGGCCGCCTCGTCCGGCACCCGAGCCCCGCCGCCGAGCTCCTGCCGATGTGCGGCGGCGACCTCGTGCTCTGGGACGACGACGAGCCCGCGGCCAGCTGGGCGGTCCTGCGCGTCCCGCGCTGACGCCGGCGGGCTCGCCAGAATCAGCAGCTCAGTTGAGCGCGCGCGTCGAATGCAGGAGGGTTCCGTCCGCGTAGAGGCACGCGGTCCTGACCGCCCCGTCTCCGCGGCCCCTCATGCTGGCTGCCGCTGCTCGGCGTACGGCATCATGGGCGCCGGGCTGCACAGTCTTGAGGCGCGACGCGCCACAGCGCACGATCAGGGGAGCATGGAGATGGTTCGCGACGGTGACGCCCGTGACGACCCCGACGCGCTCAGACGCGCCGGCAGCCTGTTCGCCGGGCGGCGCAAGAGGGCACCGAAGAGCGAGCGCACGAGGGCGCCCGAGCCGGCGGCGTCGACGGTGAGGTTCTCCGACCCTAGAGAGCAGTTCGAGCATCAGGTCAGCATCCGGCCGAAGTCGAAGCGACGGCGCATCAGCGATGACGATCGTTCCCGTCGGACTGCGACCTGGGCACTGGTGTTCGTCTTCGGTGCGATCGGGTTGGTGACCCTCCCTGGGCTGTTCCCGTACTTCAACCACCAGGTCAAGACGTGCACCGTCGAAGACAAGACGAGCAAGGACATCACCACGATCGTCGCGACCGGCGACAGTGACGGCTCGACACGCCACGATAAGTCAACGCTTCGTCGTGTGCACACGACCTGCGGGACCTTCTCCGTACAGAACATGCTCCTCGCCGGCGACCTCAACGGCGCGAAGGACCGTTACGGCAAGATCCGGCTCAACACGACGTACGAGTTCGAGATCACTGGCTTCCAGTGGGGTGGAGATTACCCAGTCATCCGCGAGGCCACGAAAGTCCCAGCCGACGAACAGTAGATCGGCCAGCGCCGTCGTCCTTGAAGCCGTCGGGACGGAGCAGGCCGACGCCATCCCCTCGTCGCCCACTGGCGGGCGAGCCGGGCCTCGGAGGTCTCAGTTGAGCGCGCGCGTCGATGACGGGATGACTCCGTCGGCGTAGAGGCTCGCGGCGACGTCCTGCAGCGCGGTGAGGGCGACACGCTGCGTCGTCGGGCCGTAGGAGATGCGGGCGACGCCGAGCGCCTCGTACTCCGCGGCCGCGAGCGCGCCGGGCAGTCCGATGACAGACACCTTGCGCTCGCCGATGCCCTCGACGAGCTGACGGGTGACGTCGGCGTCGAGCACGCCCGGGACGAAGACGATGTCCGCACCCTCGGCGAGGAACGCCCGGCCGCGCTCGATCGCGTCGGCGACCTTCTCCGCGACGGGCTTGTCGCCCCCGCGCACGAACGCGTCCGTGCGGGCGTTGAGCGCGAACGGCACGCCCTCCGCCTCGCCCGCAGCGACGATCGCCGCGACCCGCGCAGCAGCCTCGGCCACCGGCACGAGCCGGTCCTCGACGTTCGCGCCGACGACGCCGACGCCGATCGCCCGCCGGATCGTCTCGGCCGGGTCGTCGTAGCCGTTGTCGAGGTCCGCGCTCACCGGGACGTCACCCGCCGCGGCGACGATGCGCGCGAGCATGTCGAGCGTCGTGTCGAACGGGATGGTCCCGTCGGCGTAGCCGAAGGTCGCGGCGATCGAGTGCCCCGCGGTCGCGAGCGCCTTCGTCTGCGGGAGGTCGAGGACGGCCTTCGCCGAGATGACGTCCCACACGTTGACGACCCGGAGGATCTCGGGCGCCGCGTGCAGCTCCCGGAGGGTACGGGCCCGCTCGGCGGGCGTGGTCACGGACTCGGGGCGCTCGGCAGACGTCATGGCGCCACGCTAGCCCCGGGCCGGGTGAGCCGCCGGTCGTGACCGCGGGCGTCTCACGGAGCGACACGGCGAGGATCAGCGGAAGCCGGGTCGCAGAACCTCCCCGCCGCGCACCCGCACGCTGATACGTTCCGCACGAGCGCTCACGTCGGCACGAGGTCGAAACCGCGGGCGCGTCCAGGGGGACAACGATGCAGGTCAGTTCGCCCATTGCCATGTCACGGGACGTCGCCGCACAACGAGGGCGCACCTCGTTCGTCGCGCTTGGACTCGCGGTCGCACTCAGCGCCACCGCCTGCACCGCAGGCGCCGGGAGCGGCGACGCCTCCCCGTCACAGTCTCAGCCGACGACGCAGTCGGTCGCGCCCTCCCCGTCGGGCCCGGCCTCCGGCGTCGTCGCGGGGCTCGCCTGGCCGGACGGCAGCCCGGTCGTGGCGACGACCGTCGACCCGGCGGCGGCCGCGGAGGTCACCGGGACCACAGAGATCGGCCGGTTCCCGATCTACGGGCACCCCACGATCGTCCCGCAGAGCGTCAACGCCGACGGGACGGTCGTCGTCAGCCAGTTCGTCGGCGGGTCCGGGGACCGGACGTGGGGCGGCAACGACGCGATCGGGGTGTGGGACGGGACCGTGGGCCCCTGGCGTTCGTCCGTCGAGGTCTCGGGCGACGGGTCTCGCGGCGTCTCGGACGCGGTGACCGACGGCACGACGCTCGTCTGGCTCGAGTCTGTCGGGGACACCGGCACGGTCGGTTGGTGGGCGATCTACGCTGCGCCGGCCGACGGGCCCGGCACGGTGCGTCAGCTCGCCTCGTCCGACGACCTGGATTTCGATGACCTCTCGTGGGACCTGGGCGCAGGCAGCCTCGTCGTCGACGACGGCCGCGCCTACTACGGCGCCCCCGTCTCCGGCCCGGACGGCACCGCCCCGTACGCCCTGTACTCGGTGTCGCTCAAGGGCGGCGACCTCCGCCTCGAGGTTCCGCGGGCCACCGACCAGACGCTCGGCGCCGACGGGATCATCGTGGCTCGCACCGAGGCCGAGGAGAAGGGCACGCCGCCCAACAGCCTGTCCACCGCGACGAGCCTCGACCTCGTCGCACCGGGCAAGGACCCGCGCACGCTCATCACCTTCGAGCGCGGTCCGGGGGCCTCGACGTTCACTCAGATGCAGGCGGCTGGCAGCCACGTCGTCGTGTCGAACGAGCAGTCGCTCGTCGTGCTCGACCCCGCTGGGAGGTCGGCGCTGCGGGTCGTGGCTCCGGCCGCGGGCAGCCTGGGGTCGGTCGGTGCGTGCGACGACCGCGTCATCTGGACCTTCCGCGGACCTGACATCGACGGCGAACCGCAGTTCGACGTCGCCGAGTGGTTCATCCTCACTCCCTCGACCGGTGAGGTGGTCCGACGGACCGCCCCGTCGACTGGCGGTCCCGTGATGTGCGCGGGAGACGTCGTCATGCTCGCGGAGAGCGACGAGGAGGCAGATCCGGGCTCGATGGCCGTCGTGCTCCGGGTGCCGAGCACCGACGCGACGTCTAGTAGCTAGCAAGACCCCCGCCGTCCGCGGCCCCATGTCGGAGCCTGGTGCGAAGAAGGTGACAAAGAGCCACACGTCGGCGCGTGGCGGTGCTAGCGTCAGCCCATCGGTTGATACCGACAAACGGTTCATCTCGACCAGCACGACGGCTCGCTCCAGACCGGTGATTCGCAGATGCAGAAAGGTCAGTCGGTTGATCGCGGAGGTTCACTCGACATCTTCACGCGCCAGGGTGGCCGGGTGACGACAGTCGTGAACTCGACGCGGACACACTAGGGGATCACCAGTCTTTCAAGATGGCCTAGCGCCGCGAACAATCACCGTTCTCACAGAGGATCGAGGGGTACGTTGAAACAGAAGTTTGTTGCCGGTGCGGCAGTCTTAGCATCCTGCATCCTTGGCGCCGCTGTTGGTTTGGCATCGGCGACTGCTGACGCGGACAGCCCTCTCTCCGATGCGGCGGACGTCCAGCAGGAGACCAATGCGGAGCTGGGGCGCAGCGACGCGATCCCCACTGAGAAGGTCGACGAACTGCTTGCAGTTTCGGCCGTGCCCGACGACGGCATCGACGCGGCAGTCTCGCCCGTCACATTGATCGAGAACTTTGATGACTCCGGCGATCAGGCCGAGATCGCTCGCCTCAAGAAGGTTGCACCCAAGATCCTCGAGGATCTCGTCGCGGTCGGTCGTGTTGATGAAGCAACCAAAGATGTGGCCAAGGCTCGGACCCCTGGCGGCAGGAAGCAAACCGCTGCCCAGAACGATCGAATCAACCTGACGCCGAACAAGCGCAAGGACAGGAGGGCGCGCCTCGCGGACCTCCTCACCGCCAAGGAGGCACGAGAGCAGCTGGAGAGCATCGAAGATGGACTCGCAGAGGTCACGGCTGACGTCGAAGCGAGCCATCTCGCATACGTGGCGAACACGTTCCGTCTCGACCGATTCGACGGCGTCGAGGTGACGGGCGACACCGCCCGCGTCGTACTTCGTGGCGCTCAGGAGTACCGCATGCTCGCCGGGAATCTGGAGGTCGACCGGCAGCTTCAGTACGACCTCAGGCTCGCGCGAGACAAGGGCTCGAAGTACGGCTGGGTCGTCGTCGACAACAACGCGGCGTTCGTCGAGGAGGCATCACAGTGATCGCCAAGCGAAGCCCAAGAACTCGAACCTCGGCAACCATCGCTTCCTGCGTCGTCGCGTTCGTCGTCGGGAGCACGGTGGCACCGCACGCGGTCGCCGCCACGACGAGCTACGACCGGGCGGCGGCAGCGGCGTACGCGCTCAAGTACGCGTGCAACGGCAAGGACTGTCGCCACACCGGCTACCCGTCGCACGGCGCCGACTGCACGAACTTCGCCTCGCAGGTGCTCACTGCGGGCGGAAAGAAGGGCGTGTACAGCGGTTCGAAGATCTGGTACTTCCTGACGAAGTCCACGCAGAGCAAGAGCTGGAACGAGAACACCGCGTTCGAGGCATTCTGGACCGAGAGCGGCAAGAACCGCAGCACCCAGACGTCGTACGCCTCAAAGATGAGCAACAAGTATACGAACGCCGCGCGCGGCGATGTCTACGTGTACGACTGGGGACGCGGGCACGGCTGGAGCCATCTGTCCGTCTCCGCGGGTTTCGGCGAGTTCGCCAACTATTACGACTCGGGGGCGAAGCGCAACTACCGCAGCATCACCGATGGCCGGGGTGACTTCATCGCGCAGCACACGACGGATCGCGTCAAGTCTCCGTGGAATTGGGGCTACTGGACGGAGAAGGATCTGACGGTCCGAGCCAAGATGAGGACGAAGATCATCCACATCAAGTAGAGGACCGTTTGCGGCTGGTCTATTCGCAAACGGCCCACTAGCGGCCTCCACCACGCATGTGCGAGCCTGGCCCTACGTCCGGCGTGCTCGAGACGAGGACGGCGACAGGCCAGGAGGCCGCGCGGCTGCACCTACGAGTACGGAGTCACCTAGTGAAGCGAGCGTTCACGATCGGTTTAGCCGTCGGGCTTGCCATCGGGGTCCCGATGGCCTTAGTGGCCAAGGGAGTCCCTTTCGGAGACGGGGCTGCGGGAGCCAAGCTTGTGGTGCCGTTCGCAAGTTCGGGAGACCCTGCTGACATCGAACGCCTCACGTCGCTCTCTCCTCAGCTGCTCGAGGACCTGGTCGCAGTCGGCCGTGTCGACCCGCGATCCGAGGACATCGCGGAGGCAGGTCTCGGGTTGCATGCGGACGAGGCCGCCGAGAGTAACCGTCGCCTGAACCTGAGCGCCCACGACCACGAGGTGCGGCTCTACCTCCTCGGCGGGCTCGTGCCCCCGGACGAAGCACAGCACCAGGTCGCCGCAATCGAGGAAGGGCTCGCCGAGGTCACCGGGCTACCCGAGCACGGGGCGCTCGCCTACGTGTCGAACTCCTTCCGTCACGACACCACCGACGGGATCTCCATCGACGGCGACACGGCGCGCGTCGTCCTCAGAGGGGCCCAGGCGTACGAGCTTCTCAGCGGCGACATCGCGGTGGACCGCCAGCTGCAGTACGACCTCCGCCTCGTGCGCGACGAGAGCGCGACCCACGGGTGGCGGCTCGTCTCCCAGAGCTCGGTCTTCGTCGACGAAGCCGACTCCTGAGCAACGGTTGGACAGCCGGCCGGGCGCGCCGTCGCACCGTTTCGAGGCGTAGACGAAGCCTCGCCGTCAGGCGCGCTGACGCAGTCGCCTTCCGCCTCTCGCCTCGGGTCCGGCGTCTGGCGTCGTCGCAGGGCTCGCGTGGCCCGACGGTAGCCCCGGGCGAGATGGCCGTCATGCTCCGGGTGCCTCGGTAGATCCTGACGACCCTCAGCTGGCCAGGGGAGGCTTCGTGAGCTCCGGTGGCGGATGAGGGCTCCAGCCGGGGTCCGGCTCGCCCGGCGGCAGGCCGCGCACGACGTGGACCCGATCCACGACGGTGACGACGCCGAGCACAGCGACCGCCAGCCCGGCCGCCGCGACGACGTCAGTGAGGAAGTGGTAGCCGAGGTACAGCCGGCTCAGCGCGACCGCCGCGACACCGACCGCCCCGCCGGCCAGCCAGCCGAGAACGGCGCGTCGCGTGCGGTGCCGGCTCGCCACGAGGTACCCGGCGACGAGCAGCAGGGTCGCCGTCCCGATGGTGTGACCGGACGGGAACGACGCCGTCGCCTCCGCACCGGGGATGTCCATGGTCTCCTCCGGCGGTCGGGGCCGAGCGACGATGCCCTTGACCACGAGCGACAGCAGGGTGGAGCCGATCATGGCCCCGGCCAGCAGGAGGGGCCGCCACCACTCGCGCCGAAGCATGCCCCACGCCAGGCATACGACGAGGACGATGACCGGGAGCACCGTCGGCCCAGAGACGAAGGTGAGCGCGGCAAGGAGCGCCGTGAGGCCGTCGCTGCGGACGCCGACCAGGAAGTCCAGAACAGGCTGGTCGAGCAAGGCGAAGTCGTCACGCTCCTGGACCGCGTCGAGCATGGCGCCGAAGACGAGCAGGCCAAGAGCCACGAGACCGACTCCCGGCAGGACGGCCCGGAGCACCGGGCGACCCGAGAGCTGCTCGAGCAGGCGGCGCATCGGTGATCTGGCGGGCATCCGGCCACGCTACCCGCGCGCTGCGCGGTCGGCCCCGTGAGCGGGGGGTCTCTCAGTCGAGCCACCGCGTGCCGGTGGCGAGGTGAGCACCACCGTGCGCCGGCACCTGAGGCCCACGTGCCACGGCCCGCTCATCTCAGCCGATGAGCGGACGCCCCTCCGGCCGTCGGGTGAGACGCCCGTGCTCGCGCAGCACGAGCGCGGAGGCGAGGGTGACGGGGCCGAGCCTGCCGGCGAACATGAGCACGACGAGGACGAGCTGGTGCCCGGGCGCGAGGTCCGCGGTGATGCCGGTGGACAGGCCGACGGTCGCGAAGGCCGAGGTGACCTCGAAGAGGATCTCGTCGAGGGTGTACGGGCTCGTCATCGCGATCGCGATCGTCGGCCCGACGACGGCGGCGACGCTGAGCAGCGCCACGGCCAGCGCCTGACGGATCGCCGTCGGTGAGAGCCGGCGGTCGAAGAGGTTGACGTCGGGGTCGCCGCGCAGCTCGGCGACGATCGCCAGCAGCAGGACGGCGAACGTCCCGACCTTGATGCCGCCTGCGGTGCCCGCGCTGCCGCCGCCGATGAACATGAGGACGTCGGTGCCCAGGAGCGTCCCGGTGTTCATCGCCCCGGTGTCGACGCTGTTGAAGCCGGCCGTCCGTGGCATCACGGCCTGGAAGAACCCGGTGAGGACCCGGCCTGCGGGGTCGAGCGCGCCGAGCGTCCCGGGGTTGCTCCACTCCGCGACCGTGACGAACAGCGTCCCGCCGACGATGAGGACGGCGGTCATGACGAGCGTGAGCCTCGTGTGGATGCTCCACCGCGCCGGTCGCCGGCGCTGCCGCAGCACCTCGAGGATGACGGGGAACCCGAGCCCGCCGAGGACGACGGCCAGGGCGATCGGCAGGCAGATCCACGGGTCCGCGGCGAAGCCGACGAGGTTGTCGCTGAAGAGCGCGAACCCCGCGTTGTTGAATGCGGACACGGCGTGGAACACCCCGAGCCACAGGCTCTCACCCAGCCCGTGGCCGTAGGCCGTGGCGAAGCGCGCTGCGAGGACGAGGGCGGTGACCGCCTCGACGACGAGGCTGATCCGGGCGACACCGAGGAGCACGGCGCGCACGTCACCCAGGCCGACGCTCTTGGTCTCGGTCGCCGCGAGCATCCGCGTCCCGAGGTCGAGCCGGCGGGAGATGAGCAGCCCGAGCAGCGAGGCGAGGGACATGATCCCGAACCCGCCGGCCTGGATGAGGACGAGGATCGTCACCTGCCCGACCGGGGTCCAGAACGTCGCGGTGTCGACGACGGACAGGCCGGTCACGCACAGTGCCGACGTCGCGGTGAACGCCGCCTCGAGGAGGCTGGCCCCACCGGGACCTCGTCGTGCGGCGGGCAGCAGGAGCAGCAGGGTGCCAGCCGCGATGCCGACGGCGAACCCGGCGACGATCGTCCGACCGGGGTTGTGGATGCCGCGGCGCGGGCGGGTGCGTCTAGGGGGGAGTCGACGCGCCACGCGGTCGACGAGGGGGACTGCCATGAACCGGTGGGGCCTTAGCGATGGGGGCGCAGACCAAAGGTCGGCGGCACTGACGGGTCGCTCGTGCGACGGCCGAGCCTAGGTCCCGTCGTCGCGTCGGGGCCGGGATCGGGCGGGCCTGGCGCATCAAGATTTCGTTAGGACTCGCTGCACTCGGGGCGGCGCGAGGCCCGCGCACGGCGCGGGGCGCGGCGTGTGCGAACCTGAGCGATGTGTCGAGCTGGAGCGGGCCGAGGACGATCGCCCTGAGCGTCGTACGCGGGGGTGTCACGCGTGCGCGCCGGCTCACCGGTTTCGCCCTCGCCGGTGCGGGGCTTCCGCTCGTGACCGTGCTGCTGCTCACCGCCCGCGGACAGGTCGCCCTGGGGAGCGTGCTGCTCGTCTACCTGCTGGGGGTCGTCGTCGTGGCCGCGGTCGGCGGGCTGCTGCCGGGCCTGGCGTCTGCGGCGGTGTCCTTCGCCCTGGCGAACTGGTTCTTCGCGACGCCGTTCCACACCTTCGCCGTCGACGGGCGCGACGCACTCATCGAGCTGGGGGTGTTCGGGGGCGTCGCCCTCGTCGTCGCCGCGACCGTCGAGGTCGCTGCGCGGGACCGGCTGCGCTTCCAGCGCGATCTCGACGAGCAGGTGGCACGCACCCGCGAGCTCGCCGGGGAGGACCGCGCCCGCACCGCCCTGCTCGCCTCCGTCGGCCACGACCTGCGCACCCCGCTGGCCAGCACCAAGGCCGCCGTGAGCAGCCTGCGGCAGAGCGACGTCGCGTGGTCCGAGGCGGCACGGTCACAGCTGCTGGCCACGATCGAGGACTCGACCGACCGGCTCACGCGGCTCGTGGCGAACCTGCTCGACATGACGCGGCTGCGCTCCGACGCGGTGACGGCCAAGGTGACTCCGGTCGCGCTCGACGAGGTCGTCTCGCGGGCCATGCTCGGTGAGCACCGCCCGTGCGTCGACGTCCGCATCGCCGACGACCTCCCCCTCGTCCTCGTCGACCCGGGTCTGCTCGAGCGCGTCGTGGAGAACCTCGTCGAGAACGCGGTGCGCTTCACCCCGCCGGGCCGACGCGTCGAGGTGCGCGCCGCGGTGCGCACGCCTCCCGGCGGTGCCGACGTCGTCCACGGCACGGCGCCGCAGGTGACGCTGAGCGTCGTCGACCACGGTCCCGGCATCCCGCCCGACCGCTGGGCGCAGGTCTTCACCGCGTTCCAGCGCCTCGACGACCGCGACGCCGGCTCCCACGTCGGGCTCGGCCTCGCGATCGCGCAGGGCTTCTCCGAGGCCATGGGTGCCGACCTCGAACCCTCCCAGACGCCGGGGGGCGGGCTGACGATGACGGTGCGGCTGACCGCGGTGACCCCGTGATCCGGCTGCTCCTCGTCGAGGACGACGACGCCCTCGTCCGCACGCTCGAGCTCACGCTCGGGGCGCACGGCTTCGACGTGCACGCCGCGGGCCTGGGAGCGCAGGGGCTCGTGCTCGCGCGCACCTTTCAGCCGGAGGTCGCGATCGTCGACCTCGGGCTCCCCGACGTCGACGGGCTGGACGTCGTGCGCGAGCTGCGCGCGTCGTCCGACGTGCCGATCCTCGTGCTGTCCGCACGCGACGCCCAACACGACAAGGTCGGGGCGCTCGACGCCGGCGCCGACGACTACGTCACCAAGCCCTTCGGCCTGGACGAGCTCCTCGCCCGGCTGCGCGCCGCCCTGCGCCGCGCATCTCCGAGCGACCGCGTCATCGTCTTCACGACCGAGCACCTCACGATCGACCGCACCGCTCGCCGCGTGCAGCGCGACGGCACGCCGGTCCACCTCACGCCCACCGAGTGGAGCCTGCTCGAGGTCCTGCTGCGGTTCCCCGGTCGGGTCGTCACCCAGCGCGACCTGCTCCACGAGGTGTGGGGCCCGCAGTACGTCGAGGAGATCGCCTACCTGCGCGTCTACGTCGCCCAGCTGCGCCGCAAGCTCGAGGTCAGCCCGGCCTCGCCCCGCCACCTGCTCACCGAGCCCGGCGTCGGGTATCGATTCGAGCCGTGACGGCTCAGCTCAGCTCAGCCGTCGACCACCAGCGCACGGTGACGATCGCGCCGATCACGCCGACGGGCAGGGCGAGGAACAGCTGAAGGGGCGTGACTGCCGCGGCTGCGGCCTGCCCGCCCATGCCCGCCCACAGCCCCGGCGCCGCCCACGGGAACCACGCTCCGGCCCCGGCGACGGTGGCGACCTGGGTCACGACGACGAGGCCCAGCAGCGCACCGACCCCCGCGAGGTAGCCGCGCCGCACGCTCGCGACCAGGGCAAGCGGCGTGGTGAGGACGGTCATGAGCAGCGCCACCGTCAGCACCTGGGCGCCGGCGCGCACCGCCGATGCGTCGGGCGGGCCCAGACCGATGAGCACGCCCAGCGGGATCGCGACCGCGAGGGTCGCGACGGCGCACCCCACCGCGCCGAGCAGGACTGTCGCGAGCTTGGCCCGCACGATCGCCGCGGGTGAGGTCGGCAACGACTGCAGGCTGACGATCGTGCCGTCGGTGAACTCCCGCCCCACCGTCCAGGCCACGGCGACGCCCACGGCGAGCAGGGTCGCGACGGACAGGATCTGCGCGAGCATCCCGAGGTACGCGTCCCAGCCGGTGCCGCGCAGCATCGGGCGCACCTTGACGGCCATCTGGCTGTCACCGCCCCCCAGCCCGACCGCCGTGAACGCCGCAGCCAGCGATGTCGTGCCGACGACGAGCACGAGCGCGCACGTGCGCGCGACGGTCGACCGGCGGAGCTTGAGCGACTCGACGTCCCACGCGGCACTCGTCATCGGACGCTCCCTCCGGTCTGCTCGGTCGCGTAGACCATGGTGAAGAACTGCCTCTCGAGGTCGAACCCGTCGGGCGCCAGCCCGCCGATCGCGCGCCCGCGATGGATGACGGTGATGCGGTCCGCCATCCGGGCGACCTCGTCGAGGTGGTGGCTGGAGACCAGCACACCGGCGCCGGCATCCCGGGTGCGCTGCAGCCAGGTCCGCACGAGGAGCACCCCGGCCGGGTCGAGGGCTGTCGTGGGCTCGTCCAGCACCAGCAGGCGCGGGTCGTGCACAGCCGCGCAGGCCAGCCCGAGCCGCTGCCGGTTCCCCATGGACAGCGTCGCGGTGCTGCGGCGGGCCCAGTGCCCCAGGTCGAGCGCCTCGATCATCCGCTGCGCTGCCGGTCCCGCGGCTGGTCGTGCCAGGCCGCGGAGGCGTCCTGCCGCCTCGAGCATCTCCGTGACGGTCAGCTCCCCGTAGGCGAACGGAGCCTCCACGAGATGACCCACCTGGGCCCACACCGACGGCGGCGCCTGCCACGCACTGACCTCCGCCTGCCCGGGGAGCCGGAGCGTCACCACCCCGGCGTCGGGTCGCAGCATCCCGAGCACGAGGCGCATGAGGGTCGACTTCCCCGCGCCGTTGAGGCCGACGATCGCGTGGATCTCGCCGGCCCGGACCGAGAGGTCGAGCCCGGCCACCGCGACCTCGCCCGCGAAGGCCCGGTGCGTGCCGCTGACTCGCACGATCTCGTCGGTCGCGTGAGGACCGCGGCTCATCGACGTCCCCCGCCGGGCGAGGACGCAGCGGTGGCTTCGCGGTCGTCGGGGCGAGCGAGATGACTGAGCGCCTGGTGGACGAGCGGACCGAGCGGGCGCCCGTCGGCGGAGGTACCCCACAGCAGCATCGCCTCCATGAGCGCTGCCAGGCAGGCGGCGCCCGCGACGGCGGCCTCGAGCGGGTCGACGCCGTCCGCCGCGAGCGCGGCGGTGATGAGCTCGCCGGTGCGCCGGTTGTTCTCCCACGAGCGCGCGCGCAGTCCGCTGTGCCCGGCGATCAGCCGCACGCGTGCCCGCGTCTCGGCCTCGGTCGGCTCGGGCAGCGCGTCCCAGGCCGCCGCGAGGCCTCGTCGGACCCGCTCAAGGGCGGGCAGGGACCGGTCCTGAGCGACGATGACGTCGGCGATCACCTCGTCGTACGGGTCGTCCAGGACGACGTCCTCCTTCGTCGCGAAGTGGCGGAAGAACGTCATGTGGGACACCCCGGCCGCCGCCGCGACGTCGTTGACCGTCGTCGCGTCGAACCCCCGCTCGAGGAACATCGCCAAGGCGGTGGCGCGCAGCCGGTCTCGCGTCGCCCCAGATCGACTCATGGATCGATGTTAGTCACTAACATTCGGCCTGCGCAAAGGCGGCACCGCCCCGAGCACGGCCTCCGAAGCCGACTGTGCGGCGAGAAGCGCATCGGGCGGTGCGACCTCGCCGCGGACTGTCGGGCTCTCGTGAATGACGCACCACGCCACCGCGGCACCGTAGTCCGGGATGAACTTTGAAGCGGCGTCGTTCAGCCAGCCATCGGGCCAGCCCCTTGCTCGCCCCACCTCATCCGCGATGCGTACAACTCGACCCGCGGCTCCAACCGCGCGTCGACATCGTCGAGCCCGCCTGACGTCGTCACGCGCTCTCCAGCCACGCAAGGTCCACCAGGACGCGATGGTGAAGGAACGCGGGGGATGTCGAAGCGGTGTCGACGGGGACAGCGATCGGAACATCCGCGACTCGCAGCGTCGCGGGTTCCTCCAGGCGTCGCTCTGGTTCATCCGCCCACTGCGGCGCCGGCAGCCCAGCCTGCGCGAGGTGGTGCCTGACCAGCCCGGCGAGGGCAGCATCCCACTCGGGGGAACCGGTGAGCGCTGGACGCGTGAGCGCGGCCCCCGCCCTTTCGAGGCCGACGAGGCTCCCCAGCTGGTCCGACAGGTCCAACCACGCTCTGAACGCCCGGTCGATCCATTGCTTGGGCTCCGATCGCCTGTGTCGGGGCCGACCGCCCCCGGCCGTCAGCCCTCGGCCACGTCCCGCCGCCGCAGCGCGGCCGCACCCGCGCCAGCCAGCACCATGGCCACGGCAGTGAGCAGCGCGAGCGGTGGCCATGTGAGCGCCTCGTACGGCACTCGCGGGACGAGCGCGAAGGGCGCCCCGTCCAGGACGGCGTCGGGCAGGTTGAACAGCGGGCCGTAGAGCCCGACGACGATCGACGCCACGAGCACCACCCACACCCACCACGTGCCCGCGCGAAGCCCGTGGGCGAGCACGACCAGCCCGGCGAAGCACAGCACGATCGGCAGGTAGGCCAACGCGGCGAGCGCGAAGGCGACGATGAAGCCCGAGTCGCCCGTCGAGCTCGCGATGCCGGCGCCCAGCCCGAGCCCGCAGACGAGCAGCAGTGCGGCCGACGCGAGCGTCGTCACGACGAGGGTCCCGCCCAGCCACGCGGTGCGCCCGACCGCGGTCGCGAGCACGACGCCGGTGCGGCCGTCGTCCTCCTCCCGGTTGAGCCGGTTGACCGAGACGACCGCGTACACCGCGACCGCCATGGCGAAGAAGGCGAGGAACGCGGACAGGGTGGAGCGCAGCACGTCGTCCGTGCCCGCACCGCCGAACACCGCGGCGAGCTGCGGCTGCGACTCGAAGCTCTCGACGATGCCCTGCGCCATCGATCCGGTGAGCACCGCGAAGACGACGAGTCCGAGCGCCCACGCCGCGACGGCCGTCCGCTCCATGCGCCAGGTGAGGCCGGCGGGGCTGAGCAGCCCGCTCCGGGCGTCGGGCCGCCCCCGCCTCGCGGGGACGAGGCCGGCAC
>JAFABT010000210.1 GCA_023425905.1 Actinomycetes bacterium
CCGGAGCCCTTCGGTCAGCTGCTCGGGTCACTGCACGCAGCGGCGTCTGTGGGCCTCGGCCCGGTGCGTCCCGGCGTGCTGCGTGCTGGGACCGCCCCGCAGGACCTCTACGGTCTCGGTTCCGCGCCGGAGGGCGACGAGGTCGCGGCACGGGTGGCCCAGCTCGGTGCGGCCGTGCGCACGACGCGCGCGCCAGCCTTGATCGTCGCCGCGGTGGTGCACGGCGAGCTGCTGGCCGTGCGCCCCTTCGACGGAGCGAACGGCGTCGTCGCCCGGGCGATGGCGCGGCTGCTGCTCGTGCGCGGTGGCCTCGACGTCACGGGCGCGGTCGTGCCCGAGGTCGCATGGGCCGCCGTCCCGAACCCCTACCTCGCGTCGGCCGCAGGCTTCGCGACCGGCGGGGACGACGGCGTCGCCGGGTGGCTGCGCTCGAGTGCGCACGCGGTTGTCGAGGGTGCTGCGGAGGGGCGGCGGATCGCGGACGCGGTGCTGGCGGGGCGGCTGGGCTGACCTCGTTCCCCGCGGGCGGAGGCGCACGCCTCAACGCCGAACAACGGCGCCCCCGGAGGAGCGCCGATGCCGAACAGGTCGGGAAGCGAGGTATCAGGCGTGCATATGTGTTTGTCGCAACGGGTCAAGCCCGGTCGACACGTCCTATGCGTGGACGGTTCGCGCGTGGGTTCTCGCTTCCCGATTCTGTTGTACCCCCATTGTTACCCCAGTCACACGGGGAAGGCCACCCCTCCGGCTCGAACAGGATGTGGAGGTTGCCGAAGCCCCAGGTCACGCCCGTCGACGTCGGACGGAAGCCCGCCACAGGAGTAGCCCGACGACCGCCGCGACGACGACGGCGGTCACCCCGACGGCCGCGGGCACGGCCGGGCGCAGACGATCGGCGAGCGTGATCGGGCGGGTGAAGCGCGCCACCTCCCACCCGTTGGCCACGGCCAGGCGGCGCAGCGCGCGGTCCGGGTTGACGACGACGCCGTGGCCGACGGCCGACAGCATCGGGGCGTCGGTGATCGAGTCGGAGTACGCGTACGACGCGGTGAGGTCGTATCCGTGGGCCTCGGCCAGCTCGCGCACGGCGGTGGCCTTGTTCTCCCCGTAGGCGTAGAAGTCGATGTCACCCGTGTAGCGCCCGTCGACGACAGCCATGCGGGTCGCGACGACGTGGTCCGCCGCGAGCATCTCCGCGATCGGCTCGACGACCTCCGAGCCGGACGCGGAGACGATGATGACGTCTCGGCCCGCCGCGTGGTGCTCGTCGATGAGGACGAGGGCCTCGGCGAAGACGGTCGGCTGGATGTGCTCGTGGAGGGTGTCGCGGACGATCTGGGTCACCTGCGCGACGGACCACCCGGCGCTCACCGCGGACAGGCGGGCGCGCAGGCGTTCGGTCTGCTCGGCGTCGGCGCCACCCATGAGGTAGAGGAACTGGGCGTAGGCCGTGCGCAGCACGTCGCCGCGGGTGATGAGCCCGTCCGCGAGGAACGGCCGGGAGAACGCGGTCGCTGAGCTCGTCGCGATGATCGTCTTGTCGAGGTCGAAGAAGGCGGCGGCGCGGGCAGGGAAATGGTCCACGGAGGGCTCCTTCCAGCGGTCAGCGTCGGCGCTGAGACGGGCGCGCGGCCGCGAGTCGACCACGGTCCGAGCCTAGTGGGCGGGGCGGGTCGGTCAGCGCTCGGTCGGAGCGGGTGCCGCCTCACCCTGACGCCCCGCACGCAGCCCGTGCATGAACCACAGGAGCAGCGGGGCCACGGACGCGGGGCCGAGCCAGTTCTCGACACCGGGGCGTCCACACTGCTCGAGAGGGGCGGGCGGTGTCATCGCCAAGAGTACAGTATCCTGCAAAGGGCCGGCGGCAACAATTCCAGTGAACGTCTACATGATCCTAGGTAGATCATCACATTCCTCGGGAGCCGGCCTGAAATTTGTTCGTGAGTCCCAGTATACGCAGAATGTTGTCGTAAATTTCGGCACAACCACCTGGTACGTTCCTCGAACGGGCACCGCTGGGGCTAAGCGAGGCGCGTACTTTAAGGCGAGCGCAGCCGGTGCGGCTGCTCCGCCACTCCTCAGCATCGGCATCGGCACACATGCTTCCGCGCTGATATACGTCGGCTAGGCTCGTGCGGCCGATGCAGGTGGCCGTGGCGGCTCACATGTGTGACGCTACGGGCGCCTGCCAACCTAGGCGCCTAGAACACGGTTGAGGCGCACCAAAGTCACGGTGCCAACGTTGACTGTCGATGGGAGTTCAACACTTAGCGAGTATTGACGCCCATCCGCTGTGGCCCACGCCTGGACTTGAGATAGGTCGTCCACCTCATCGACCGCCCACGTATCGACTTCGTTCTGACCGAGGAACTCGATCCGGTAGCGCGTGGCGGTGACCTCGGCCGAAGCGGAGCGAGGGTCGATGCGGGTCATCTTCATCGGGTCTCCTTTCGAGTGTCCATTGTGAGAATGGCAATCTCAGGCGCGAGCATGGATAAGTCATAGACAGGTCGAGGCTACTGATCCATTCGACACGAGGAGTGCCCCGATCCGACCACGGCCCGAGCCTAGTGGGCGGGGCCCGGCCGGGACGCCTCGGTCACTGCCGGCGGAACGTTTCCCGGTAGGCGGTCGGGGTGACGCCGACGGCGCGGCGGAAGTGTCGGCGCAGCGTCGCGGCCGTCCCCATGCCGCAGCTCGTCGCGATCCGGTCGATCGGGAGGTCCGTGCGTTCGAGCAGCTCCTGCGCGCGGGCGACCCGCTGGTGGTGCAGCCAGTCGAGCGGGGTGACCCGGAGCTCGGCGTGCATCCGGCGGGTGAGCTGGCGGGTGCTGAGGTTGGCGTGGGCGGCAAGATCCGGGACGCTCAGCGGCTGGTCGAGGCGAGCGCGAGCCCAGTCCAGGGTGGGCGCGAGGCCGTCGTCGGTGCGTGGCTGGGCAGGCGGGGCGATGAACTGCGCCTGGCCGCCGCGCCGGTGGGCGGGGACGACGAGCCGCCTCGCGAGGCCGTTGGCGGCCGCGGCACCTAGGTCGAGGCTCACGAGGTGCAGGCAGAGGTCGAGGGCCGCGGTCTTGCCGGCCGAGGTGAGCACGTCGCCGTCGTCGACGTAGAGCACGTCGGGTCGGACGTCGACCAGCGGGTGGCGGCGGGCGAGCTCGTCGGCGTGCATCCAGTGCGTGGTCGCGACGCGGCCGTCGAGCACGCCGGCTGCCGCGAGGACGAACGCGCCGGTGCACAGGGACGCGATGCGGGCGCCGCTGCGGTGGGCCGCCCGGAGCGCGTCGAGGAGCGCCGGGTCGGGGTCGCCGTCGACGTCGTCGGAGGAGGGCACGACGACGGTGTCGGCATCAGCGATCCCGGCGTAGGGCGCCGTGGGGTGGTGGGGCAGCCACGGGTGCGGCCGGCCGTCGGCGGTGCAGACGACGAGGTCGAACCACTCGCCCGTCGCGGAGAGGTCGGACCGGTCGACGCCCAAGACCTCGGCCGCGATCGCGACCTCGTAGAGCATCGCGGCGTCGTGCACGACGAGGGCGATCCGAGGCATGTCTGAAACTGTACGACGTGCGTCGTTCGGGACACTCGTCGATGCGTCGACTCCGCCCAAGGATGGGTGCATGAGCGCACCCGATCGAGTTCTCGTCTACGGCGCCACCGGTCACACGGGGCGCTTCGTCATCGATGAGCTGGTGCGCCGCGGGCTGACCCCCGTCGTGACCGGTCGCAGCGCTGAGCGGCTCGCCACCGTTCCGCCCCGGCACGCGGGCCTCGAGCAGCGGGTGGCGACGATCGACGACGCAGGCTCGCTGCGTCGGGCGGTGCGCGACGTCGGCGCGGTCATCAACTGCGCCGGGCCGTTCCTCGACACGGCCGTCCCTCTTGCGCACGCGGCGGTCGAGTCCGGCGTCCACTACCTCGACGTCACCGCCGAGCAGCCGGTCGTCCAGGCGTTGTACCGGGACCTCGACTCCGAGGCTCGGGCCGCGGGCGTCGCCGTCGTCCCCGCCATGGCCTTCTACGGCGGCCTGGCCGACCTGCTCCTCACCGCCGCGCTCGACGGCGGCACGCGGGCCGAAGAGGTGGAGGTCGCGATCGGCCTGGACCGCTGGTGGCCGACGCCCGGCACCCGGGCCACCGGCGCGCGCAGTACCGCGACCCGGCTCACCCTCCGGGACGGCGTGCTGACATCGCTGGAGGGCTCGGCGCCGCGCGAGACCTGGTCCTTCCCGTCCCCCGTGGGTGAGCAACGAGTCGTCGAGGTGCCGTTCTCCGAGGCGATCACGGTCGACCGGCACCTCGACGTGGGCGAGCTGCGGTCGTATCTCAACACCTCCCCCCTCGAGGACCTTCGCGACCCCAGCACGCCGGCTCCTTCGGCGACCGACGACCGTGGCCGCTCGGCGCAGCGGTTCGTCGTCGACGTCGTCGTCGGGTGTGATGGGGCGACGCGTCGCGCACGCGCGACCGGCCAGGACATCTACGCCGTCACCGCGCCGATCGTCGTCGAAGGCGCGGCCCGGCTCCTGGACGGACGTCACCGAGGTCCGGGGGCGTTGGCCCCCGGTGAGGCGTTCGACGCCGCCGACGTCCTCGCCGCGCTCGAGCGGGACGGGGCGCTTGTGCTCCGGCGCGATAAGTGACGACGGGCCGGCGCCTGCGAGGGTGGTGACCCTGCCGCGCCGCTCATCCCCATCCCGAATGGCGCCCGCGCCGTCCACAGCCAGCTGGTCTCGCCC
>JAFABT010000256.1 GCA_023425905.1 Actinomycetes bacterium
CGCGGGCCCCCGCGGGGGGGGGGGGGGCCCTTCTCCGTCGGCGCGAATGGTCAGTCGGCTGCGGTGACGACGCCGGCTGCGCCGAGGCTGTCGAGGTCGACCGACGTCATGGGGAGCGCGCACGGCCGGGCGAGCAGGAAGCCCTGCACCTTGGGCACCCCGAGGCGGCGGAGGACCGCAAGCTCTGCGGCCGTCTCGACCCCCTCGACGACGACGTCGAGATCGTGCGCCGCGGCGAGGTCGAGCACCGCCTTGAGGACCTTCTCACCGCGGGGGAGCGTCACACCCCGGACGAACTCCTGGTCGATCTTGATGATGTCGATGGGGAGCTGGGCGAGCCGCGCGAGCGAGGAGTATCCCGTCCCGAAGTCGTCGATGGCGATGCGGACGCCGCGGTCACGGAGGTCGCGCAACGTCGTCAGGGCGCGCGCGACGTCGTCGAGCAGAGCGGACTCGGTGATCTCGAGGACGAGCTGATCCAACGCGTGGTCACCCCACGCCTCGATGATCTGGTCGGTGAGCTCGGGTTCGGCGAGCTGGCGGGCGGCGACGTTGACGCTCACCGGCAGAGCGCTCGACTCCGAGGCCTCGCGCGCTGACGTGATCGTCGCGAGCCCGAGCGGCACGATGATGCCGGAGTCCTCCGCCTCGTGGATCCACTGGAGCGGGCCGCGGTCACCACTCGGGTGCGGCCAGCGGAGCAAGGTCTCCAGCCCGACGACCTCGAGCGTCGCGGTGTCGACGATCGGCTGGTACCAGGGCTCGAACTGACCGCTGTCGAACCCGGCCTGGATCTCACGCCGCAGGGTGATGTCGGCGAGCACCCGCTGGCGCAGCTCGGCGTCGAACAACCGCACGCCAGTGAGCGAGTGCTTGGCCGCGTACATCGCGGTGTCGGCGTCACGGAGCAGGGTGTGCGCCTCGCGGATCTCGCCTGGCTCTCGCACAGCGATGCCGATGGACAGCGCGCGACGGTGGGCCGCGGGGATCGCGACGGAGGACTGCCGCAGCCGGCCGCCGAGGTCTTCGAGGTCCGCGTCGGAGCGGTCGCCACGCAGGACGACGACGAACTCGTCGCCACCGAAGCGGGCGACGAACCCCTCGTCGCCGATGGTCTCGAGAAGCTGCCGCCCGGTGTGGACGAGGACGTCGTCGCCCCAGGGGTGGCCGTACTCGTCGTTGATGTTCTTGAACCCCTCGAGGTCGCAGAAGATCACGACGAGGCGGTCGGTCGTCGGGGCTTCGAGACACTCTGCGAGGTGGAGGTCGAGCGCGCGACGGTTGGGCAGGCCGGTGAGGGCGTCCCGCAGCGCGGCGCGCTCGAGCTCTTCGGCGAGCTCGTGACGGTCAGCCGCGGCGGAGACGACGTGCCCGAGGTCGTCGAGGAACGTCGCCGCCGCAGGGTCCTGGCGCAGTCCCGGGCTCGTCCGGAATGACGTGTGGAACGTGCCGCGGTTGAGACGTCGCACGTACCCGGTGATCTCGGGGTCGCCGAGCAGGGCTCGTGCGTCGTGCTCGGCCCGGGCGAGCAGAGCGTCCGGCGTGCGGTCGAACCACGCGGCGTTCGACAGCGACGCCACCGCGTCGCGCATCGCGCGCAGCCGCCGGGTGCGGGCGTCGTCTGCGTTGAGCCGCCGCACGGCGTCGGTGTGCAGCAGGGCCACGAGCGGCAGCGACCACAGCGCCGTGAGCGCCTCCCGGCCCTGACTCGTGGGGAAGAAGTACGAGCCGCCCAGCACGCCGACGCACACGAGCGCGGTGAGGACGAGCGTGCGTTGGCGTGCCGACCGAGGGCCGCGCACGGCCGTGACGACGACGTACCCGAAGACGAGTGAGACAGGGATGGCCGAGCTGAGCGCGAGCATCGGCCCGTACTGCGGCACGTGGTCGACGATCGAGTGCGCGTAGATGAGGTCGGTCGTCATCCACAGCACCGCGCGCGCGGTGTAGACGAGGACGAGGGCGAGGACGAGCCCACGGGCACGCGGTCCGGCGAGCGTCGAGCGCAGCACCGGGACGATGAGGACGATGGTCGCGGCGATCGCTTGCGACCGGAGGAAGAGCAGCACCTCGGAGGTCGTCCCGTGCGCGAGAGGAACCACCGCGTTGAGCGCGAAGAGCGTCGCGAGCGCAGCGCACCAGCCTGCCAGGTAGCGTGCCTCGTTCGTCCGCCGGTCGCTGCGCCACCACAGCACGTTGAGGAGTGCCAGCCCGATGAGCAGACCCGCCACCGACGCCTGGGTGAGGACGAGCACCGGCACGACGGCTTCCATCGACCAATCATGGATCGTCCGGTGGAGAATGCGAAGCGGTGAGGGCGTGTTGGGCGAATAATTCGCCTCCCGACCTGCCCGTTCCTCCCGATCGGGGCGTCGGGCACGGGTCTGTGCGCGCGGGGCCTGTCGGGTGACGGCACCGCGCGTGGACTGCGTACCGTGCCATCGCCCGCCGGGCGGTACAGTGACGCGACCGACCCACGATGTCCTTTAACTCCCGTCCAGTGAGGCGGGGAAGGAGTTCCGTATGTCGCATGGCTCAGCCCTGCCCGACGACGCGCGCGTCGTCCTTTCGGGCGACGACGTCGCCCGGGCGCTCACACGCATCGCGTACGAGATCGTCGAGCGCAACAAGGGAGTGGACGACCTCGTCGTCCTCGGTATCCCGACCCGGGGCCTCCCACTCGCGGCCCGCCTGGTCGAGCGCCTGGTCGCGGTCGAGCCCGGCGCCTCCGCGGACATGCTCGGCTCGCTCGACGTGACGATGCACCGCGACGACCTCCACCGTCAGCCGATCCGGTCGATCGGCGAGACCCGGCTGCCGGCCGGCGGGATCGACGGCAAGGTCGTCGTGCTCGTCGACGACGTCCTGTACTCGGGACGCACGATCCGCGCGGCCCTCGACGCGCTGAGCGACCTCGGTCGACCGCGAGCGGTGCAGCTCGCCGTGCTCGTCGACCGGGGCCACCGCGAGCTGCCCATCCGGGCGGACTACGTCGGCAAGAACCTCCCGACGTCGACGGTCGAGCGGGTGCGTGTCCTCCTCGAGGAGACCGACGGCTCCGACGCCGTCGCGATCTGGGGCGCGTCGCCGCAGCCGACGCTCGACCACACGGAGGGCTGAGCCGTGCGCCACCTGCTCTCCGCAGCGGACCTCGATCGTCCCGCTGCCGTCCACCTGCTCGACACGACCGCCGAGATGGCCGCGACGCAGGCCCGGGAGATCAAGAAGCTCCCCACGCTGCGAGGCCGCACCGTCGTCAACCTCTTCTTCGAGGACTCCACCCGCACCCGTATCTCCTTCGAGGCCGCCGCCAAGCGGCTGTCCGCGGACGTCATCAACTTCTCGGCGAAGGGGTCGAGCGTCTCGAAGGGTGAGTCGCTCAAGGACACCGCGCTCACCCTCGCGGCCATGGGCGCGGACGCGGTCGTCATCCGGCACCAGGCGTCGGGCGCCCCGCACCTCCTCGCGACCTCAGGATGGGTCGACGCGTCGGTCGTCAACGCGGGCGACGGCACCCATCAGCACCCGACGCAGGCGCTGCTCGACGCGTTCACGATGCGACGCCACCTCTCTGCGCTCGGCGCCGCCGGCGCGGGGAGCGAGGCGGGGAGGGACGCGCGCACGGGAGTGGGCACCGACCTCAGTGGTCTTCACGTCGCCGTCGTCGGCGACGTCCTGCACTCCCGGGTCGCGCGGTCGAACGTCCAGCTCCTCACGACCCTCGGCGCCCGCGTCACCCTCGTCGCGCCTCCGACGCTCGTCCCCGTGGGGGTCGACGCGTGGCCGTGCGACGTGTCCTACGACTTCGACGCGACGCTCGCCGACGGCCAGCCCGACGCGGTGATGATGCTGCGCGTGCAGCGTGAGCGCATGAGCGCCGGGGGAGGGGGCTTCTTCCCGAGCCCGCTCGAGTACTCGCGACTGTTCGGGCTCGACGCGCGCCGGCTCGCGCTGCTCGCCGAGCACACGATCGTCATGCACCCGGGACCGATGAACCGTGGCCTGGAGATCTCCGCCGAGGCCGCGGACTCCGCCCGCTCGGTCGTCGTGGAACAGGTGGCCAACGGCGTCGCCGTGCGCATGGCCGTCCTCTACCTGCTGCTGTCCGGAACCACCTCGCCCACCCTGGAGCCACGATGACCCCGACCCCGGCGGCTGAGACCGCCACCACCCCCGTGCTGCTCGTCGACGTCGCCGTCCTGGGCGCCGAGCGACGCGACGTCCTGCTGGTCGACGGAGTCATCGACGCGATCGCTGAGCCCCGCACCCTTGGCGACGACCCCCGCGCCGCGGGCGCCCTCGTCATCGACGGCGCAGGTCACGTCTTGCTCCCCGGTCTCGTCGACCTTCACACGCACCTGCGCGAGCCCGGCAGGGAGGACGCCGAGACGATCCGCACGGGCACGAAGGCAGCCGCGCTCGGCGGCTTCACCGCGGTCCACGCGATGGCGAACACGACGCCGGTCGCCGACACCGCGGGTGTCGTCGAGCAGGTGTGGCGGCTGGGCCGCGACGCCGGATGGGTCGACGTCTTCCCGATCGGGGCCGTGTCCGCCGGGCTCAAGGGCGAGCAGCTCGCCGAGCTCGGGGCGATGGCCGCGTCCGCCGCGCGGGTGCGCGTGTTCTCCGACGACGGCCACTGCGTCGCCGACCCGGTCCTCATGCGGCGCGCGCTGGAGTACGTGAAGTCCTTCGACGGGGTCATCGCCCAGCACTCCCAGGAGCCTCGGCTCACCGAGGGCGCCCAGATGCACGAGGGCGTCGTCTCCGCCGAGCTCGGGCTGGCCGGGTGGCCCGCGGTCGCCGAGGAGGCGATCATCGCCCGCGACGTCCTGCTCGCCGAGCACGTCGGCTCCCGACTGCACGTGTGCCACCTGTCGACCGCCGGCTCGGTCGAGATCATCCGGTGGGCCAAGGCGCGCGGAATCCCCGTGACCGCCGAGGTCACCCCGCACCACCTCTTCCTCACCGACGAGCTCGCACGCGGCTACGACCCGGTGTTCAAGGTCAACCCGCCGCTGCGCACCGAGGCCGACGTCGAGGCAGTTCGAGCCGGTCTCGAGGACGGCACGATCGACATCTACGCGACCGACCACGCGCCGCACCCACGCGAGGACAAGGACTGCGAGTGGGCGGCCGCGGCCTTCGGCATGACCGGGCTCGAGACCGCGCTCGGCGTGCTCCAGGAAGCGATGGTCGACACCGGTCGCATGACGTGGGCCGACGTCGCCCGCGTCCTCTCAGTGACCCCCGCGCAGATCGGACGCGTCCCCGACCACGGGCGACCGATCGCCGTCGGGGAGCCCGCGAACCTCACGCTCGTCGACCCCAGCGCGCGGCGCGTCGTCGTGCCCGAGGAGCAGGCGACCGCCTCGGTCAACTCACCGTTCCGGGGTCGGGAGCTGCCGGGGGTCGTCGTCGCGACGTTCTTGCGCGGCCGACCCACCGTGCTCGACGGGGTGGCGCAGGACGCCGCCGCGCGCACCTCTCAGTCCTTGCCTGGCGCCACCCGCACGAAGGAGACCTCATGACCCAGACCGGCCCCGCCCTCCTCGTCCTCGAGGACGGCCGCACCTTCTCCGGCCGCGCCTACGGCGCCGAGGGGACGACGCTCGGCGAGATCGTCTTCAACACCGGCATGACCGGATACCAGGAGACGCTCACCGACCCGTCCTACCACCGCCAGATCGTCGTCATGACGGCGCCCCACATCGGCAACACAGGGGTGAACGACGAGGACCCGGAGTCGTGGCGCTTCTGGGTCGCCGGCTTCGTCGTCCGTGACCCTGCACGTCGCGCCTCGAGCTGGCGTGCTCGCCGCGAGCTCGGCGACGAGCTCGCGGCGCAGGGCATCGTCGGGATCAGCGACATCGACACCCGCGCGCTCACTCGGCACCTGCGCGAGGTCGGGGTCATGCGCGCCGGCGTCTTCTCGGGAGCGGACCTGCTCGACGAGGACGGCGAGCAGCGTGCGGTCGACGCCCTTGTCCACGAGGTGCGCGAGGCGCCGTCGATGAGCGGCGCCCAGCTCGCGACCGAGGTCTCGACGAAGGAGGCCTACGTCGTCGAGCCGGCCGGTGCCTTCGCCGGTCAGGAACCGCTCGCCGTCGTCGCGGCGATCGATCTCGGCATCAAAGGCATGACCCCGGAGCGCATGAGCGAGCGGGGGCTGCGGGTGCACATCCTGCCCGCGACGTCGACGATCGAAGACGTGCTCGCGGTCGAGCCCGACGGGTTCTTCCTGTCGAACGGCCCCGGCGACCCCTCGACCGCGGACGAGCAGGTCGCGCTCGTCCGTGAGGTGCTCGACCGCAGGCTGCCCGTCTTCGGCATCTGCTTCGGCAACCAGATCCTCGGGCGGGCCCTCGGCTTCGGCACGTACAAGCTCACGTACGGCCACCGGGGGGTCAACCAGCCGGTCAAGGACCTCACGACCGGCAAGGTCGAGATCACGAGCCACAACCACGGCTTCGCGGTCGACGCCCCGATCGGGGAACCGGTCGCCTCGCCCTACGGGGACGGGCGCTACGGCAGGGTCCGGGTGTCGCACATCGGCCTCAACGACGACGTCGTCGAGGGCCTCGAGTGCCTCGACCTGCCCGCCTTCTCCGTCCAGTACCACCCCGAGGCGGCGGCCGGTCCCCACGACGCCGCCTACCTCTTCGACCGCTTCGTGAGCCTCCTCACGGGCTCCACCACCGACACCGACACGAAGGGTGCCGCCTGATGCCGCGCCGCGAAGACCTCTCGAGCGTCCTGGTCATCGGCTCCGGGCCGATCGTCATCGGCCAGGCCTGCGAGTTCGACTACTCCGGCACCCAGGCGTGCCGCGTGCTCAAGGAGGAGGGCCTGCGGGTCGTCCTCGTCAACTCCAACCCCGCGACGATCATGACGGACCCCGAGTTCGCCGACGCCACGTACGTCGAGCCGATCACGACCGAGGTCCTCACGACGATCATCGCGAAGGAGCGCCCCGACGCGATCCTCCCGACCCTCGGCGGGCAGACCGCCCTCAACGCGGCGATCGCGCTGCACGAGGCGGGCGTGCTCGACGAGTACGGCGTCGAGCTCATCGGCGCGAACATCTCGGCGATCCAGAAGGGCGAGGACCGCGAGCAGTTCAAGGAGGTCGTCGAGGTCTGCGGCGGTGAGTCCGCCGCATCGTCCATCGTCCACACGATCGACGACGCCCTCGCCGCGGTCCAGACGCTCGGCTACCCCGTCGTCGTGCGTCCGTCCTTCACGATGGGCGGCCTCGGGTCGGGCATCGCGTACGACGAGAAGGACCTGCGCCGCATCGTCGGGCAGGGCCTGCACTACTCCCCGACGACGGAGGTGCTCCTCGAGGAGTCGATCCTCGGCTGGAAGGAGTACGAGCTCGAGCTCATGCGCGACAAGCACGACAACGTCGTCGTCGTGTGCTCGATCGAGAACGTCGACCCGGTGGGCGTCCACACGGGCGACTCGATCACCGTCGCGCCCTCGCTCACGCTCACGGACCGCGAGTTCCAGAAGCTCCGTGACATCTCGATTGCGGTCATCCGCGAGGTCGGCGTCGACACGGGCGGCTGCAACATCCAGTTCGCCGTCCACCCGGACACCGGGCGCGTCGTCGTCATCGAGATGAACCCGCGGGTGTCGCGCTCCTCGGCCCTCGCCTCGAAGGCGACGGGCTTCCCGATCGCGAAGATCGCCGCCAAGCTCGCCGTCGGGTACACCCTCGACGAGATCCCGAACGACATCACGGGGTCGACGCCCGCGTCCTTCGAGCCGACGCTCGACTACGTCGTCGTCAAGGTCCCGCGCTTCGCCTTCGAGAAGTTCCCGGCCGCGGACGACACCCTCACGACGACGATGAAGTCCGTGGGCGAGGCGATGAGCCTGGGCCGCAACTTCGCCGAGGCGCTCGGCAAGGCCATGCGCTCGATCGACAAGAAGGGCACGACGTTCCACTGGGCGGGCGAGCCGCTCGCGGGCGCCGAGCTCGACGCCGTCCTCGAGACGATCTCGCGGCCGACGGAGCGCCGCATCGTCGACGTCCAGCAGGTGCTGCGCGCCGGCGCGACGGTCGAGGACGTCTACGTCCGCACGGGGATCGACCCGTGGTTCCTCGACCAGATCGTCCTCATCAACGAGATCGCCACCGCGGTGCGCACCGCTCCGGAGCTCACCGCGGACGTCCTGCGTCGCGCGAAGCGGCACGGTCTCGGTGACCCCCAGATCGCCGAGCTGCGGGGGCTCACGGAGGCCGCGGTGCGGGACGCGCGGCTCGCATCCGGAGTGCGCCCGGTCTTCAAGACGGTCGACACCTGCGCCGCGGAGTTCGCCGCGTCGACGCCGTACCACTACTCGTCCTACGACGAGGAGACCGAGGTCGCGCCGCGCGAGCGTCCCGCTGTGCTCATCCTCGGCTCCGGCCCGAACCGCATCGGTCAGGGCATCGAGTTCGACTACTCGTGCGTCCACGCGGCGCTCGCGCTGCGCGAGGAGTACGAGACGGTCATGGTCAACTGCAACCCGGAGACGGTCTCGACCGACTACGACACCTCGGACCGGCTGTACTTCGAGCCGCTCACGTTCGAGGACGTCATGGAGGTCTACGCGGCGGAGCTCGCCGCCGGGCCCGTGGCGGGCGTCATCGTCCAGCTCGGCGGTCAGACGCCGCTGTCGCTCGCGCAGCGGCTCGCGGACGCCGGCGTGCCGATCCTCGGCACGTCGCCCGAGGCGATCGACGCCGCCGAGGACCGCGGGGCCTTCGGCCGGGTGCTCGAGGCCGCGGGGCTGCCCGCGCCGGCCTTCGGGACGGCCGTGTCGATCGAGGAGGCGCGGGAGGTCGCTGGCCGCATCGGCTTCCCGGTGCTCGTGCGACCCTCCTACGTCCTGGGCGGACGGGGGATGGAGATCGTCTACGACGACCACCAGCTCACCGAGTACGTCGAGCGTGCCCTCCACGATGCCGCGGGTGCGCGCGCCACGCTCGCGCCGCTGCTCATCGACCGCTTCCTCGACGACGCGATCGAGATCGACGTCGACGCGCTCTTCGACGGCGAGGAGATGTTCCTCGGCGGCGTCATGGAGCACATCGAGGAGGCTGGCATCCACTCCGGCGACTCCTCGTGCGTCATGCCCCCCGTCACGCTGTCCCAGTCCGAGCTCGACCGGATCCGGGTCTCCACGGATGCCCTCGGTCGCGGCATCGGTGTCCACGGGCTCATGAACGTCCAGTACGCCCTCGTGAGCGACGTGCTCTACGTCCTCGAGGCGAACCCGCGCGCGTCGCGGACGGTGCCCTTCGTCTCGAAGGCCGCTGGCGTCCAGATGGCGAAGGCCGCGGCGCTCGTCATGGGCGGAGCGACGATCGCGCAATTGCGCGAGCGGGGGATCCTTCCGCACGAGGACGGCGCGCTCGTCGACCTCGAGGCGCCGATCGCCGTCAAGGAGGCCGTGCTGCCGTTCAAGCGGTTCCGGACGGAGGACGGTGTCGTCGTCGACACCGTCCTCGGGCCGGAGATGCGGTCGACGGGCGAGGTCATGGGATTCGACGTCGACTTCCCCACGGCCTTCGCGAAGTCGCAGGCGGCGGCGTTCGGCGGTCTGCCCACGTCCGGGCGCGTGTTCATCTCGGTCGCCGACCGTGACAAGCGGTCGATCGTGTTCCCCGCCAAGCGGCTCGTGGAGCTCGGTTTCGAGGTCCTCGCGACGGAGGGTACGGCCGGGGTGCTGCGCCGGTCGGGAGTGCCGTCGACGCCGGTCCGCAAGCACTCCTCGGGGCGTGGGCCGAACGGGGAGCCGACGATCGTCGACCTCATTCGCGACGGCGAGGTCGACATGGTCGTCAACACGCCCTCGGGACAGGGGGCCCGCGCTGACGGCTACGAGATCCGCGCCGCGACGACGGCCGCCGACAAGGCGATCGTCACGACGGTGCAGCAGCTCGGAGCCGCGGTGCAGGGGATCGAGGCGGCGCTCGCCGGGCCTTTCGCGGTGCGCTCCCTCCAGGAGCACCACACCGACGCAGAGGAGCGGGTCCAGGCCCGAGCCGAGCGCGCCGCTGCTGTGGCCGCCGGGTCGGTGGACGCGTGAGCGCTCGTACGCCGTTCGGCGCCCGGCTCGCCGCCGCGATGGCGGACGTCGGGCCCGTGTGCGTCGGCATCGACCCGCACGCGTCGCTGCTGTCGTCCTGGGGACTTTCCGATGACGCGTCGGGGGTGCGCGACTTCGCGCTGCGCACCCTCGAGGCGGTCGCGGGCCACGTCGCGGCGGTGAAGCCGCAGGCGGCGTTCTTCGAGCGGCACGGCTCCGCGGGCGTCGCCGTGCTCGAGGAGGTCGTCGCCGGGTGTCGCGAGCTGGGCGTGCTCTGCGTCGTCGACGCCAAGCGCGGGGACATCGGCTCGACGATGGCCGCCTACGCGGACGCGTTCCTGCGCGAGGGGTCTCCGCTCGCGGGGGACGCGCTCACGGTGAGCCCCTATCTGGGGTTCGGCTCACTCGACCCGGCGGTCGAGCTCGCGCGGCAGACCGGTCGTGGTCTGTTCGTCCTCGCGCTCACCTCCAACCCGGAGGGCGCCGAGGTGCAGCACGCGGTGGGGCCGGACGGCCGTTCGGTCGCCCGGTCCGTCGCGGAGTCCGCTGCGCGGCTCAACGCCGCCGAGGTGGCCGCTCACGGTGGCACGTTGGGCTCGGTCGGGCTCGTCGTCGGGGCGACCGTGGGCGATGCGGTGCGTGACCTCGACGTCGATCTGGTGGGTGTGGGTGGAGCGCTGCTCGCGCCTGGCGTGGGCGCGCAGGGCGCCGGCAGGGACGAGCTCGTGCAGGTGTTCGGAGCCGCACGGTCCGCCGTGCTCGCCTCGACCTCGCGCGCCGTGCTGGGCGCAGGGCCAGACGTCGACGCGCTCCGGGCGGCCGCCCGCGCGGCCGTCTCCGAGGCCCGTTCCGCGCTGCGCGACTGAGCGCTCGACGGGGGAGGGCGCCCTGAGGCCGGCGCCTCGAGCGCCCACCCCGTCGGCCGGGCGCTCGTGGTGGACGTGTGGAGAGTGTGACCTGGGAAGCCGCTCGCGTTGCCGAGTGTGCGCACCGGCGGTTACGTTCGACGTGACCCACCCGATTCGACGTGGAAGATGGTGATCTACGTGGCTCTCCCGCCGCTCACCCCTGAACAGCGCGCCGCAGCACTCAAGAAGGCCGCAGAGGCACGCCAGGCCCGGGCTGAGGTCAAGAACCGGCTCAAGTACTCCCAGGGCACCCTGTCCGAGGTCGTCGCGCAGGGCCAGGCCGACGAGACGATCGGCAAGCTCAAGGTGGTCTCGCTGCTGGAGTCCCTGCCCGGTGTGGGTAAGGTCAAGGCGCGCGCCATCATGGCCGAGGTGGGGATCTCCGAGACCCGCCGCGTCCGTGGCCTGGGCCCGCACCAGATCAAGGCTCTCGTCGAGCGCTTCGGCTGACCTGCGTCGGCGGGGCCTCGATGATGACGCCCGCGCCTAGGAGGATGCAGGACCTGTGACGACCACGCCCGCCCGGCTCACCGTGCTCGCCGGACCGACGGCCGTCGGCAAGGGGACCGTGTCCGCAGACATCCGTGCCCGCTACCCGGACGTCTGGTTGTCCGTGTCGGCGACGACGCGGCCGCCGCGCCCCGGCGAGATCGACGGGGTGCACTACCGGTTCGTCTCGGACGCGGAGTTCGACCGCATGATCGCCGAGGGTGAGCTGCTCGAGTGGGCTGTCGTCCACGGCCGCAACCGGTACGGAACCCCGCGTGGGCCCGTCGTCGAGCGGCTCGCGGCGGGAAGCCCCGCGATCCTCGAGATCGACCTCCAGGGCGCGCGCCAGGTCCGCGCGACGATGCCGGAGGCGCACTTCGTCTTCCTCGCGCCGCCCTCGTGGGAGGAGCTGTGCCGGCGTCTCGTCGGGCGCGGGACCGAGGGCCCCGAGGAACGCGAGCGTCGGCTCGCGACGGCGAGGGTCGAGCTCGCCGCAGAAGAGGAGTTCGACGTCGTCATCGTCAACGACGACGTCCACCGCGCGACCGACGAGCTCGCCGCGATCATGGGCGTCGAGGTCGAGTCCCGGGCGTGAGAGCCGGCCGAGGCGCGGGGGAGGGTAGACTCGTGAGTCGGCTTGTGTACGGAGCAGCCGCGTGCGCACCACCCGTGCGCACCAACCACCGTGCGCTCCACGACCTGAGCCCCACCCGAACCCCACCCGAACCGGAGAGTGCACCCGTGGCCGGAACCGTCGCCAAGCCCATCGGCATCACTGACCCGCCGATCGACCAGCTGCTCGAGAAGGCGGACTCGAAGTACGCCCTCGTCGTGTACTCGGCTCGTCGCGCGCGTCAGATCAACGCGTACTACTCCCAGCTCAACGAGGGCCTCCTCGAGTTCGTCGGCCCGCTGGTCGAGACGCGCCCGCAGGAGAAGCCGCTGTCGATCGCGATGCGCGAGATCAACGAGAACCTCCTCGCGGTCGAGCCCACCGAGGCCTGAGGCGCGCGGTGCGGGTCGTCCTCGGGGTTGCGGGGGGCATCGCGGCGTACAAGGCCGTCCTCCTGCTCCGGCTGCTGCGTGAGCAGGGCCACTCCGTACGCGTCGTCCCCACGCGGTCCTCGCTCGAGTTCGTGGGGCGCGCGACGTGGGAGGCGCTGTCGGGCGAGCCCGTGACGACCGACGTCTTCGAGGACGTCGACCGTGTCCAGCACGTCGCCCTCGGCCAGGGAGCTGATCTCGTCGTCGTCGCACCGGCGACCGCTGACCTGCTCGCACGAGCGGCGACCGGGCGCGCAGACGATCTGCTCACCGCGACGCTGCTCACGGCGCGCTGCCCCGTCGTCGTCGCACCTGCGATGCACACCGAGATGTGGGAGCACCCGGCGACCCGAGCGAACGTCGCGACCCTGCGGTCCCGCGGCGTCCACGTGCTCGACCCGGCCGTCGGCAGGCTGACCGGGGCGGACACCGGGGCGGGGCGGCTGCCTGAGCCTGAGGAGATCGCGGCCTTCGCGCTCGGTCTCCTCGACGAGGATCGGGACGACCTCGCCGGTCTCCGGGTCGTCATCTCCGCGGGCGGGACGCGCGAGCCGCTCGACCCCGTGCGCTTCCTCGGCAACCGGTCGACGGGCAAGCAGGGCTACGCCCTCGCCGACCGTGCGGCGCGGCGCGGAGCCGCCGTGACCGTCGTGGCGGCGAACGTCGCGCTCCCGACGCCGCCCGGGGTCGAGGTCGTCGCCGTCGAGACCACCGCGCAGCTCCGCGACGCCGTGACGACGGCAGCCAGCGGTGCGGACGTCGTCGTGATGGCGGCAGCCGTCGCGGACTTCCGGCCGGCGACCCTCGCCGAGTCGAAGATCAAGAAGCGCGCCGACGGCGTCGTCGCGCCGATCGAGCTCGTCGCGAACCCGGACGTGCTCGCGGAGCTCGCCGCGCACCGTGCGGTGGCGGGACAGGTGGTCGTCGGTTTCGCCGCAGAGACGGGCGACGACGCCGGCAGCGTCCTCGAGCACGCCCGAGCGAAGGCCCGCCGCAAGGGCGCCGACCTCCTCGTGACGAACGCCGTGGGGGAGGGTCGGGGCTTCGGCACGGAGGACAACGACATCACGCTGCTCGATGCGTCGGGCGAGGTCATCGGGACCGCGAGCGGGTCGAAGGGCGAGGTGAGCGACGTCGTCTGGGACGCTGTCGTGGCGTTGCGCGCGGCAGGGTCGTGAGACGCGCCGTCTCGCGCTGAGAGCATGGTGTCTCGCCCCGTGAGAACGCCGTAAGATCGTCCGCATGTCTGACGCGCTGCGCCTGTTCACGTCCGAGTCCGTGACCGAGGGCCACCCCGACAAGATCTGCGACCAGATCTCCGACGCCGTCCTCGACGCGATCCTCGAGCAGGACCCTGCGGCTCGGGTCGCGGTCGAGACGATGGTGACGACGGGCCTCGTCCACCTCGCGGGCGAGGTGACGACGTCGGCCTACGTCGAGATCCCGCAGGTCGTCCGCGACGTCGTCCGAGGGATCGGCTACACGTCCTCCGACATCGGCTTCGACGGGTCCTCGTGCGGCGTGTCCGTGTCGATCGGCCAGCAGTCGCCCGACATCGCCCAGGGCGTCGACAAGGCGATCGAGGTCCGGCAGGACGCCGGTGACCTCGACCCGCTCGACCAGCAGGGCGCGGGCGACCAGGGCCTCATGTTCGGCTACGCGACCGACGAGACGCCGCAGCTCATGCCGCTGCCCGTGTGGGTCGCACACCGCCTCGCAGAGCGGCTCACGGCCGTCCGCAAGCAGGGGATCATCAGCGGCCTGCGGCCCGACGGCAAGACGCAGGTGACGATCGGGTACGACGGTGAGCGACCGGTCACGCTCGACACGATCGTGCTGTCGACCCAGCACGACGCCGACGTCCAGCTCGAGACGGACCTCGCCCCGCAGGTGCGCGACCTCGTCGTCGCTCCCGTGCTCGAGGGCCTCGACCTCGACACGTCCGACCACCGGCTCCTCGTCAACCCGACCGGCATCTTCGTCGTGGGTGGACCGCAGGGCGACGCCGGGCTCACGGGCCGCAAGATCATCGTCGACACGTACGGCGGCATGGCCCGCCATGGCGGTGGCGCGTTCTCCGGCAAGGACCCGTCGAAGGTCGATCGCTCGGCCGCGTATGCGACGCGCTGGGTCGCGAAGAACGTCGTCGCCGCGGGACTCGCTCGCCGGTGCGAGGTCCAGGTCGCGTACGCGATCGGCAAGGCGCACCCGGTCGGGCTCTACGTCGAGACCTTCGGCACGTCCGAGCTGCCCAACGACCGTCTGGTCGCCGCGATCAAGGACGTCTTCGACCTGCGGCCCGCCGCGATCATCCGGGACCTCGACCTGCTCCGGCCGATCTACCGGGCGACGGCTGCGTACGGCCACTTCGGTCGTGAGCTGCCCGACTTCACGTGGGAGCGGACGGACCGGGTCGCGGACCTGCTGAGCGCCGCCCGGGTCTGACCGGACGCGTACCGGACGCGTTCCGCAACGTGGGCGGGTGATGGTGGGATAGGCCTGTGACCACGTCCCCCGATCGCGCGAGCGCCCCAGTGGCCGCCGGCGCCGCACGTCCGGACGTGATGCAGCCGACGCTCGAGGGGCTCGCACCGCGAGCGCCTCGACGGCCGCGGAGCCGGCCTGGCGTCGTTCCTGCTGGACAGCTGCCTGTCGCTCGGGTCGTGCTCGACCTCTCGCCCGCGCACCTCGACCGCACCTACGACTACCTCGTGCCGGCGTCGATGGCGCTGGACGCGCAGCCGGGCGTGCGCGTCCGTGCGCGGTTCGGCGGGCAGCAGGTCACGGGTTTCCTTCTCGAGCGCGCGGCGACGACGGATCACACCGGTGAGCTCGTGCCGCTGCGCGCCGTGGTGTCACCTGAGCAGGTCCTCACG
>JAFABT010000335.1 GCA_023425905.1 Actinomycetes bacterium
GCGATGAGCAGGTTCCCTACCGCGTGGTTGTCGAGGCTCCCGGGCGACGCGAAGCGGTACTGCAGCAGGTCGCGCCAGGTCCGCCCCCACTCCGAGTCCTCGCACAGCGCGGCGAGCGCCATGCGCAGGTCCCCGGGCGGCAGCACACCGAGCTCCTCGCGCAGCCTGCCCGACGACCCTCCGTCGTCGGCGACCGTGACGACGGCCGTGACCTCACCGGCCGCGAGGCGCAGCGCGGACAGGCTCGCGGCGAGCCCATGGCCTCCGCCCAGCGCGACGGCGCGCGGGCCCTGCCCGACCCCGTAGGTCCGTCTCATTCCTTGCCCAGATCACGCGCCGAGACCGTCACCCGGCGTCCGCGTGAGCGGAGCTCGCCGGCGATCGCCTCGCTCATCGCGACTGAGCGGTGCTTTCCGCCGGTGCACCCGACGGCGATCGTCACGTAGCGCTTCTCCTCCGCGAGGTACCCCGCGAAGGCCGGCTCGAGCGCGTCGATGTACCGCTCGACGAAGAGCCGCGCCCCGGGCAGCCCGAGCACGTAGTCGCGCACCGGCGTGTCTCGCCCCGTGAGGTGGCGCAGCTCCGTGACCCAGTAGGGGTTGGCGAGGAACCGCACGTCGACGACGTGGTCCGCGTCGATCGGGAGTCCGTACTTGAACCCGAACGCCACGATGTTGATCCGCAGCTCGTCCGAGTGCCCGGATCCGACCGCCGCCCGCACCTCACGGCTGAGGTCGTGCACGTTGAGCTCAGAGGTGTCGATGAGGATGTCCGCACGTTCGCGGACGTCGGAGAGCTGGGTGCGCTCAGCCCGGATGCCGTCGAGGATCGTGCCGTCGCCCTGGAGCGGGTGCGGCCGCCGCACGCTCTCGTAGCGCCGCACGAGCACCTCGTCCGAGGCGTCCAGGTAGAGGATGCGGTAGCTCGTCCCCGCCTCGGTGAGTCCGTCGAGCACGGGCATGAGGTCCGCGAAGAATCCCCGGCCGCGCACGTCGACGACCGCCGCGAGCCGATCGACGCCCGACCCGTGCGTCATCATCCCCGTGAGGTGACCGAGCATCTGGGCAGGCAGGTTGTCGACGACGTACCACCCGAGGTCCTCCACGACGGCCGCGGCCCTCGTGCGGCCGGCACCGGACATGCCCGTGATGACGAGCACTTCTGGGACGTGAGGTCGCGGCAGGTTCGCGGCCTCGTCGAGCGCCTTGATGCCCTGCGGCACGGTCTGGGGATCGCGGGACGTCATGCCACCAGCATGCCAGGCAGGTCAGAGATCGGGCCGTGCCGCGCCCGGGGACGCAGCCGGGTCGTCGATCACGGACCCGGGCTCAGGGACCTCGGCGCCGGCTGCAGCCTGCGGCGCGAGCGCGGCCACGACGGCTGCAGCGGTCCGCTCCCCCATGCCCGGCACCGTGGCGATCTCCTCGGCACTCGCGGCGCGGAGCCGCTTGAGGGAGCCGAAGTGACGCAGCAGCGCGGCGCTGCGCGCCGGTCCAAGTCCGGGGACGTCGTCGAGCGCCGACCGGCTCATCGCCTTCCCCCGTCGACGACGGTGGGCCGTGATCGCGAATCGATGGGCCTCGTCCCGGACGCGCTGCAGCAGGTACAGCCCCTGCGACGTGCGAGGCAGCACGACGGGGAACTCGTCGTCGGGGAGCCACACCTCCTCCAGGCGCTTCGCCAGCCCGACGAGGGCGACGTCCTCGACGCCGAGCTCGGAGAGCGCCCGCGCCGCCGCGGCGACCTGCGGCGGGCCGCCGTCGACGACGACGAGGTGGGGCGGGTAGGCGAAGCGCTTGGGCTGCGCGGTGCCCACCGCAGGATCGACGGGTCCCGTGACGAGCTCGCCGTCGAGGTCGTCGACCGCCGCGCGAGCCTGCTCCTGCCCCGGGGCCTCGCCCAGGTCGAGCTCGCTCGACGTCGACTGGTCGGCGAGGTAGCGGGCGAACCTGCGCCGGATGACCTCATGCATCGCCGCGGTGTCATCGCGCGCGCCCTGGCCCTCCGGGCCCCGGATCGCAAAGGTGCGGTACTCGCTCTTGCGCGGCAACCCGTCCTCGAACACGACCATCGACGCCATCTGGTGCGTACCCTGCGTCGTCGAGACGTCGTAGCACTCGATGCGCAGCGGCGCGCTCGGCAGGTCGAGCGCCTCCTGCAGCTCCTGGAGAGCCTGGCTGCGCGTCGTGAGGTCACCCGCTCGCCGCGTGCGATGCAGCTGGAGCGCGTGCTCGGCGTTGCGGTGCACCGTACGAGCAAGGTCCTTCTTGTCCCCGCGTTGGGGCACCCTCACCCGGACGCGCGCGCCACGCAACGTGCTCAGCCACGCCTCGACGTCCTCGAGGTCCGTCGGGAGCACCGGAACGAGGACCTCACGCGGCACGACCTCCGCCGCCACGTGGTCCCGTCGTGCGCGCGGCCCCGAAGCGGTGAGTTCCGGCTCGGGCGAGCCGTCGTCGCCGTAGACCTGCTGGAGCAGCCGCTCGACGAGGTCGGCGTCGGTGACGTCCTCGACCTTCTCGACGACCCACCCGCGCTGGCCCCGGATGCGCCCTCCGCGCACGTGGAAGACCTGGATCGCCGCCTCGAGCTCGTCGCCGGCGAGCGCGAAGACGTCCGCGTCTGTGCCGTCCGTGAGGACGACAGCATTGCGCTCGGTGGCGCGCTCGAGGGCCTGGAGGTCGTCGCGGAGCCGGGCGGCGCGCTCGAAGTCGAGCTCCTGCGCGGCTGCGGTCATCTGCGCCGTGAGCTCGCGGGTGAAGCGAGCCGAGTCGCCCGCCATGAACGCGCAGAAGTCGTCCGCGAGGGCCCGGTGCTCCTCGGCGGTGACTCGTCCGACGCACGGCGCGGAGCACTTGTCGATGTAGCCGAGGAGGCATGGACGACCCTGTCGCTGGGCCCTGTTGAACACGCCCGCGGAGCAGGTGCGCACGGGGAACACGCGCAGGAGGAGGTCGAGCGTCTCTCGAATCGCCCACGCGTGCGCGTACGGGCCGAAGTACCGCGTGCCCGGCCGGCGCGCGCCGCGCATCACCTGGATCCGAGGGAAGCGCTCGCTCAGCGTGACGGCGAGATAGGGGTAGGACTTGTCGTCGCGGTACTTGACGTTGAAACGCGGGTCGAACTCCTTGATCCACGAGTACTCGAGGGCGAGCGCTTCGACCTCGGTCCCGACGACGGTCCACTGGACCGACGACGCGGTGGTCACCATCGACTGCGTGCGCGGGTGCAACGTCGCAAGCGGCTGGAAGTAGTTCGCGAGCCGCTGCCGGAGGTTCTTGGCCTTGCCGACGTAGACGACCCGCCCGTGCTCGTCGGCGAAGCGGTAGACGCCGGGCGCCTCCGGCACCTGCCCCGGCGCGGGACGGTACTGCCGCGGGTCAGCCATGGAACCAGCCTAGTAACGGTAACGTCGGCATATGGGACTGCTTCACGTGTACGACACGACTGTCGAGTGGACCGGTGCAGGCGAGGCCGGCACCGCGTCCTACACCTCCTACGGCCGCGACCACGTGGTCCGCATCGACGGCAGGCCCGACCTGCTCGGGTCCGCCGACCCTGTCTTCCGTGGTGACGCGACGCGGCACTCCCCCGAGGATCTCTTCGTGTCGGCGCTGTCCCAGTGCCACATGCTCTGGTTCCTCCATGTCGCTGCGACGGCGGGGGTCGTCGTCACGGGGTACACCGACCGCGCGCAGGGCACGATGCGCGTCGAGGCGGGCGGTGCGGGGCAGTTCACCGACGTCGTGCTGCGGCCCCGGGTGGTCGTCCGGAACCGGCACACCCCGGACGGCGAGGAGATCGACGCGAGGCTGCTCGACCGCCTGCACGCGACGGCGGGTGAGCACTGCTTCATCGCCCGTTCGGTGAGCTTCCCGGTCCACGTCGAGGCGACCTCCCTCGTCGAAGGACATGCGAGCGCGTGAGCGCAAGGCGCCATTGAGCCCCTGAGCGCTCGGTACCTCAAGCGCCGTCGACTCCGTCACGAAGGACGCGGTCAGAGCCCGATCACCACCGATTCGGCCTCGAGAACCTCTGCGAGGAAGCGCCCGGTGTGACTCTCGGGGACGCCAGCGACCTGCTCCGGGGTCCCCTCCGCAACGACCCTGCCGCCGCCGCTGCCACCCTCAGGACCCATGTCGATGACCCAGTCGGCGTTCTTGATGACGTCAAGGTTGTGCTCGATGACGAGCACCGTGTTTCCCTTGTCGACGAGCGACTGCAGCACGCCGAGGAGCTTGCGGATGTCCTCGAAGTGGAGGCCCGTCGTCGGCTCGTCGAGCACGTAGATCGTGCGGCCCTTCGACCGTCGTTGGAGCTCCGTGGCGAGCTTGACGCGCTGCGCCTCGCCGCCCGAGAGCGTCGGGGCTGGCTGTCCGAGCCGGACGTAGCCGAGACCGACCTCGACGAGCGTGCGCAGGTGCCGGGAGATCGCGGGGACGGCGGCGAAGAAGTCCGCGGCCTCCTCGATCGGCATGTCGAGGACGTCGGCGACCGTCTTGCCCTTGAAGTGGACCTCGAGCGTCTCGCGGTTGTAGCGCGCGCCGTGGCACACCTCGCACGGGACGTAGACGTCGGGGAGGAAGTTCATCTCGATCTTCAGGGTGCCGTCGCCCGAGCACGCCTCGCACCTGCCGCCCTTGACGTTGAAGGAGAACCTCCCCGGCGAGTAGCCGCGGACCTTCGCCTCGCTCGTCTGCGCGAAGAGCTTGCGGACGTGGTCCCACACGCCCGTGTAGGTCGCAGGGTTCGAGCGGGGTGTCCGGCCGATCGGCCCCTGGTCGACATGGACGACCTTGTCGAGCAGGTCGAGACCGGTGACGCGCACGTGCCTGCCTGCCACCCGCCGTGCACGATTGAGCTCGTTCGCAAGCACCGTGTAGAGGATCGAGTTGACGAGCGTCGACTTGCCGGACCCAGAGACCCCCGTCACGGCCGTGAGCACGCCGATCGGGAACGACACGTCGATGCCGTTGAGGTTGTTCTCCCGGGCACCGACCACGGTGAGCACGCGGCTCGGGTCCGTCGGGCGTCGCTGGGCGGGCATCGGGATCGAGCGTCGGCCGGAGAGGTACGCCCCTGTGACCGACTCCGTCGACGACAGCAGCCCGGGCAGGTCACCCGAGTGCACGACCCGGCCGCCGTGCTCGCCTGCGCCCGGCCCGATGTCGACGATCCAGTCGGCCGCGCGGATCGTGTCCTCGTCGTGCTCGACGACGATGAGCGTGTTCCCGAGGTCCCGCAGGCGGGTGAGGGTGTCGATGAGACGCCGGTTGTCGCGCTGGTGCAGCCCGATGCTCGGCTCGTCGAGGACGTAGAGCACGCCCACGAGCCCTGACCCGATCTGCGTCGCGAGGCGGATCCGCTGCGCCTCCCCTCCCGACAGCGTCCCGGCCGCCCGTGCGAGCGACAGGTAGTCCAGCCCGACGTCGAGGAGGAACCCGAGCCGTGCCTGGATCTCCTTGAGCACCTGGGCGGCGATCTGCCGCTCGCGCTCACCGAGCTCGAGCGTGTCGAGGAAGTCGCGGGCCTCACGGATCGGCAGCTCGCAGACCTCGGCGATCGAACGGCCGCCGACGCGCACCGCGAGGACCTCGGGCTTGAGCCGCTGGCCCTGGCAGGTCGGGCACGGGACCTCGCGCATGAAGGCCTCGTA
>JAFABT010000006.1 GCA_023425905.1 Actinomycetes bacterium
GCCCGGGTGAGCAGCACAGGGCCATCCGTCCCGTCGCCCGCGTCGACCGAGGCCGCGTGGACGTCGAAGCGCGGGAAGAGCAGCTGCGCGAGCTGGTCGCCCGTGACGCGCGACAGCGCCTCGTCGAGCGTGATGAGGTGCTCGTCGACGAGCTGGCAGGCGATCCGGAACGCCGCGGGCGCGGTCCGCTTGCCGACGCGGGTCTGGAGCATCCAGAGCTTGCCGCGCTCGATGGTGAACTCGACGTCGCACAGGTCCCGGTAGTGGGTCTCGAGGGTGCGCATCGCCTGGCGGAGCTCGAGGTATGCCGCCGGGTCGACCTGTTCGAGGTCGGCGAGCGTGAGGGTGTTGCGGATACCGGAGACGACGTCCTCGCCCTGGGCGTTGACGAGGTAGTCGCCGTAGACCCCCTGACGGCCGCTCGCGGGGTCACGCGTGAACGCGACCCCCGTGCCTGACGTCGAGCCGAGGTTGCCGAACACCATCGTGCACACGTTGACCGCCGTGCCGAGGTCGTCGGGGATGCGTTCCTTGCGCCGGTAGAGGCGGGCGCGCTCGGTCCCCCAGGAGTCGAGGACGGCGACGACCGCGAGGTCGAGCTGCTCGCGAGGGTCCTGCGGGAAGTCGCGGCCGGTCGCGTCGCGGACGATCCGCTTGAACTCGCCGACGAGTCCCCGCAGCGCGTCGGCGTCGAGGTCGACGTCCGCCGTCGCGCCGGCTGCGGCTTTCGCCCGGTCGAGGGCGTCGGCGAACAGGTCGGGGTCGATGCCGAGGACCGTGCGGCCGAACATCTGCACGAGGCGCCGGTAGGAGTCCCACGCGAAGCGGTCGTCCCCGGAGTGCGCGGCGAGCCCCGCGACGGACTCGTCGTTGAGCCCGACGTTGAGGACGGTCTCCATCATGCCTGGCATGGAGAACTTGCCCCCGGACCGCACCGAGACGAGGAGGGGGTCGCGGGCGTCGCCGAGCGAGCGGCCCATCGTGTCCTCGAGGTGCCGCAGCGCCATCGTCACCTCGACGCGTAGCGACGGCGGGACGGACCCGGTGCGCATGTACTCGCGGCACGCCTCCGTCGTGATCGTGAAGCCGGGCGGGACGGGGAGCCCGATCCGCGTCATCTCGGCGAGGTTCGCCCCCTTTCCGCCCAGCAGGTCCTTGAGGTCCTTGCCGCCCTCGGTGAAGTCCTTGACGTACTGGGCCACGGCAGCGCTCCGTTCTGATGGGCGCGTCCGGTGTGGTGACCGTCCGCGCGGGGAGGGTCGGCGTCGTCGGCGACGGGCCGTCAGGCGGGTGGATCTCGGTGGACGCGGAACGTGACGGCGACGAGGTCGACGCGCGCCTGGTCGGCGGGTGCCGCGTCCTTCGACCCTGCGGCGGCCTCGCCCGCCATGTTCGGGGTCCAGACCTGCGCCGTGTACCAGCCGGGGGTGAGGTCGACGGTGAAGGACCACGGCCCGATGTCGCCCATCGACCCGCCCTCGGTCGTGCCGGCCGCGACGACCTCCGTCGTTCCCGCGCGCAGCACCTCCCACTCGAGCAGCGCCTCGAAGGCGGTGCCCGTGCCGGAGACGACGACCTTCGGGCCGGCGACGGTCGCGCCCTCGATGGGAGCGAGGACCGTGTTGAAGCCGGACGTGGCGGGGGCGGTCGACGTCGGTGCGGGTGTCGGGTGCGTCGTCGGCCCGTTCGTGGCACCGGAGGGCGTCGGGGACGACGCCGGATCGACGGGCGACGGGGGAGGCGTCGAGCTGGTCGGGCTCGTCGTCGGCGGCGCAGCCGGGTCCTGCGTCGCGCAGCCGAGGAGGACGAACATGAGCGTGAGCAGGACGACGAGCACGATCGGGGCGGCGTCGCGGCGGCGGCGTGGTCCGGTGCGGTGGACGTGCGGGCCGCGGCTCGCGCGGGACAGGGTCTGGGGCATGCTCGCTCCCTCGTCGTCGGGCCCAGGGCCGACTCGGGGACGACCGTCGTTGGGCGCACGTCCAGTCAACACCCGTCGAGGGTCGCGCGCAGGGAACAACGGCCCTGGACAGGGCCCTCTCCTCACGGCAGGCTGGGAGGTCTAGGCTGACGCCATGTCGAGCCAGTCGAGCGGGTCGAACCAGTCCATGGCCGGGGGCGTGTCCCCCGTCGCAGGCGTGCCGGGCGTCCCGGGCCGGGGTGCTCCCAACCCGGAGTGCCTGTTCTGCCGCATCGTCGCGGGTCAGGTCCCGGCGGACGTCGTCGCGGCGAACGACTACGCCGTGGCGTTCCGCGACATCGACCCCAAGGCCCCCGTCCACGTGCTCGTCGTGCCGCGGGAGCACCACTCGGACGTCACGCAGCTCGCAGCGATCGACCCGACCCTGCTCGCCGCGCTCGTCGACCTCGCCGACGAGGTCGCCGGGGCTGAAGCCGACGGACAGTTCAGGCTCGTGTTCAACACCGGCCCGGAGGCCGGCCAGTCGGTCTTCCACGTCCACGGCCACGTGCTCGCAGGCGCACGCCTCGGGTGGAGTCCTGCCTGAGCGGTGCGGGGACTGTGCGGGGCCAGCGGTCTCGATAGACTGGCGCTCCGCCCGCACGGGCCCCACCGCCCCCGCCTCCCCGACAGGAGCCGGGGTCTTCGAGCACTGAGGAGTTCTGCGGCGCCGCCGCCCCCCATGGCCCATCCCACCCCAGAGCCGCCTGACCGATCCGTCGAGACGCGCGTCGTCGTTCCCGGCACCGTGGCCATGCTCGACCTGCTCGGCGCAGCGGACGAGGTCCTTCGCGCGATCGAGGCGGGCTTCCCGCAGCTCGACGTCCACGTGCGTGGCAACGTCATCACGCTGCGCGGGCGGCCCGGAGACGTGGCACTCGCGACGCGGCTCGTCGACGAGCTCGTCGAGGTGGCGGACCACGGCGCCCCGTTGAGCGCCGACGTCGTCCACCGGTCGATCACGATGCTCACCTCGGCGACTCCGAGCCGCCCCGCGGACGTGCTCACGACGGACGTCCTCACGAGCCGCGGACGGTCGATCCGGCCCAAGACGGCAGGCCAGAAGGCCTACGTCGAGGCGATCGAACGCAACACCCTCACCTTCGGCATCGGACCGGCGGGCACGGGCAAGACGTACCTCGCGATGGCGATGGCCGTCCAGGCGCTGCAGGCGCACGAGGTGTCCCGCATCGTCCTCACCCGGCCGGCCGTCGAGGCGGGGGAGAAGCTCGGCTTCCTCCCGGGTGGTCTCGCCGAGAAGATCGACCCGTACCTGCGCCCGCTCTACGACGCGCTGCACGACATGGTCGACCCGGACTCGATCCCGCGGCTCATGGAGGCCGGCACGATCGAGGTCGCCCCGCTCGCCTACATGCGCGGGCGCACCCTCAACAACGCGTTCGTCATCCTCGACGAGGCCCAGAACACCTCGACCGAGCAGATGAAGATGTTCCTCACCCGGCTCGGCTTCGGCTCGACCGTCGTCGTCACGGGCGACATCACCCAGGTCGACCTCGTCGGGTCCCAGGTGTCCGGACTCGCGGCGGTCGAGGCGATCCTCGCCGGGGTCGACGACGTCGCGTTCTGCCACCTCACCTCCGCCGATGTCGTCCGGCACCGCCTCGTGAGCGCGATCATCGACGCCTACGCCCAGCACGAGGGCCGGCGCGACGCCGGTCCGACCCCGCCACCCAGGAGCCCCTCCCCATGAGCATCGAGGTCAACAACGAGTCCGGCTTCGCCGCGGACGAGGCCGAGTTCGTCGCGCTGAGCCGCTTCGTGCTCGACGAGATGCGGGTCAACCCGCTCTCCGAGCTCTCGATCCAGCTCGTCGGCACCGACGTCATGACCGACCTGCACGTCCGCTTCATGGACGAGCCCGGCCCGACGGACGTGCTGTCCTTCCCGATGGACGAGCTGCGTCCCGGGCGCGAGGGCGAGGTCCCCGAGCCCGGTCTGCTCGGCGACATCGTGCTGTGCCCCGACGTCGCGGCCTCGCAGGCCCGCACCGCAGGCCACTCGACGCACGAGGAGCTGCTGCTGCTCACGACGCACGGCATCCTCCACCTGCTCGGCTACGACCACGCCGAGCCCGAGGAGGAGAAGGAGATGTTCGCGCTCCAGCGCCGCCTCCTGCTCACGTTCCTCGCGAGTCGATGAACGCGCCGGCCGAGGTCCTCCTCGCGGTGAGCGCGACCGCGATCGTCCTCGTCTCGCTGCTCGGCGCGGGCGAGGCCGCGGTCGTCGCCGTCTCGCGGTCGCAGGTCGACGACCTCGGCGAACGCGGCCACCCACGTGCGCCCGCGATCGCCGCGCTCGTCGACGCGGCCGACCGGGCGGTCGCGGCCGTCGCGCTCGTGCGGCTCCTCCTCGAGACGCTGCTCGCCGCGTCGGTCGCACTGCTGTGGGACGCGACCGGCTGGCCGTGGTGGGGCGT
>JAFABT010000034.1 GCA_023425905.1 Actinomycetes bacterium
CCTGCGCACGGGCGCGGACGTGCTTGCCGCCGTCGTCCAGGGCGCCCTTCAGGGCGTGGCCGGCGTCGGCCTCCCGCTCGTCGCGGCGAGCGTCGTCGGCTCCCGACGGGACGCGCTCGACGCGCTCGCCCGCACGACGCTGGCGCAGAGCCGGGAGCGGGACGCGCTCGTCCAGGTCGCGGTCGAGCGGGAGCGGACGGCGATGGCCCGCGAGCTGCACGACATCGCGGCCCACCACCTGTCCGGGATCGCCGTGATGACGGGGGCGATCGGCCGGCAGATCGACGTCGACCCCGACGGGGCCAAGCGCGCCGTCGCGCAGGTGCGGGAGCAGAGCACCGCGATGCTCCGCGACCTGCGCAACCTCGTCGTCCTGCTGCGGGACGTCGACGTGCCCGCAGACGGGGGCGGCCGGGTGCGGATGGAGACGCTTGCGGGCATCGCAGACCTCGTCGCGGGTGCGCAGGAGTCGGGGGCGGCCGTCTCGCTCGAGACCGAAGGGCCCGTCGCGGAGGTCGCTGCGTCCGGTGCGATCGGGCCGCTCGCGCAGCTCGCGGCGTACCGCGTCGTCCAGGAGGCCCTCGCGAACGCGGCGCGGCACGCGCCCGGGGCGGCGTGCGAGGTGTCGCTCGTGAGCGCGGAGGGGCGCGTCGACGTCGTCGTGCGCAACGGTCCACCGGAGGCGGGGCTCGAGCCGGGCCCCCACGACCCGGGCTACGGTCTCGTCGGGATGCAGGAACGCGCCGAGCTCACGGGGGCCGAGCTCTTCTTCGGTCCGACGAGCGACGGCGGCTGGCAGGTGCGGCTCGCGCTGCCGGCGGCTGCCGGGCCGGGGCCGCGACCGGAGCCGCGGAGCGAGGAGGAGGGCGCATGACCGAGCCGGGGACGCTCCGCGTCGTCGTCGCCGACGACCAGCCGCTCGTCCGCGCAGGTCTGTCCACGGTGCTCGCGACCGAGCCGGGCATCGACGTCGTCGGGCAGGCCGCCGACGGCTCGACCGCGGTCGACCTCGCGCGCGAGCTGCGGCCCGACGTCGTGTGCATGGACATCCGGATGCCCGGCATGGACGGCATCACCGCGACGCGGCTGCTCTGCGGCCCCGACGTCGCGGACCCCATACCCGTCCTCGTCCTCACGACCTTCGACGTCGACGAGTACCTCTTCGGCGCGCTCGAGGCGGGAGCATCGGGCTTCCTGCTCAAGGACGCCGAGCCCGCGACGCTCGTCGAGGCGGTCCGCTCGGTCGCCGCCGGTCACGGGATGCTCGCGAACGCGCTCACCCGGCGGGTGCTGCGCGAGGTCGTCCACCGGCGGCGCACGCAGCCCGTGACCGCCGGCCGCGCGAGCGAGCTGCTCACGGCCCGCGAGCACGACATCCTCCTGCTGCTCGCGCAGGGCATGTCGAACGAGGACATCGCGCGCGAGCTCTTCCTCGAGGTGTCGACCGTGAAGTCGCACCTCGCCCGCGTCATGCCGAAGCTCGGCGTGAAGTCGCGGCTGCAGGCGGTCGTGTGGGCGTACCAGAACGGCGTCGTCGACGTCGGGTCGTGACGGTGCGGGCGGTCCGGGAGCCGGTTGCATCGAAGGATGGAACCCGCGCGGACCCGTCCTGAGAGGCTCGATGGGCACCCCCTGCGGTTCCTAGGTTCGAGGTGGGCCAGACGCCCCACGACCTCGACCACGGGAGCACCCCATGTCCACCACAGCCACGGCCTCCGGCACGGCCACAGCGACGGCCACAGCCGTCCGCCTGCACGACGTCCACAAGACCTACCCCGGCATCGAGCCGGTCCACGCGCTGCGCGGAGTGTCCCTCGAGCTGATCGCGGGCTCGGTGACCGCGATCGTCGGCCAGTCCGGGTCGGGCAAGTCGACGCTGCTCAACTGCGCGGCCGGTCTCGACACCCCGAGCCGCGGCGCGGTCGTCGTCGGCGGCCACGACCTCACGACGCTGCGGCCCGACGACCTCACCCGGTTCCGCCGGGCGAACGTCGGGTTCGTCTTCCAGGCCTACAACCTCATCGGTCACCTCACGGCCCGGGAGAACGTCCGCCTGCCGCTCGTGCTCGCAAGCCAGCCCGTCGACGCGGCGTGGGAGTCGGAGCTGATCGAGCTGCTCGGCGTGCCGCACCTCATGGACCGGCTGCCGGGCGAGCTGTCCGGCGGGCAGGCGCAGCGCGTCGCGATCGCCCGGGCGCTCATCACCCGGCCGGCGGTCGTCTTCGCCGACGAGCCGACGGGTGCGCTCGACTCACGGACCGGCGCCGCGGTGCTCGAGGTGCTGCGGGACACGGCGACCGAGCTCGGCCAGACCGTCGTCGTCGTCACGCACGACGCCGGGGTCGCGGCCTCGGCCGAGCGCGTCGTCGTGCTGGCCGACGGCGTCGTCGTCGACCGCCTCGAAGGACCAACCGCCGAGCAGGTCACCGCTCGCCTCCTGTCGAAGGGGCGGTGAGCACCATGTGGCAGCTCGCCTCCTCGGGCGTCCGCGCCCACCGCGGGGCCTTCGCCGGCACCGCCGTCGTCCTCGCCGTCGCCTCCGCGGTGCTCGCGGTCACCGGCGTGCTGTTCGAGTCCGGCTTGCGCCTGCAGGGCACGGGCGACCCGATGGCGGGGAGCCTGCTCGTCTCGCTCGCCTCGTCGTACGCGGGCACGTTGATCGTCGTCGTCGTCATGGTCGTCGCGGCGACCGTGAGCCTCGCGCTGCGCAGCCGCCGCCGGGAGTTCGCGCTGCTGCGCGCCGTCGGGGCGACCCCGGCGCAGGTGCGGCGGGC
>JAFABT010000059.1 GCA_023425905.1 Actinomycetes bacterium
CGGGTGGGGGGGGGGGGGGGGGGGGGGCCGCGCGGGGGGGACCCGGTGCCCGATGAGCAGGCGGCCAGGGTCAGCGCTAGGCCGAACCCGGCGGCAAGCGTGATGCCACGTCGCATCTTGTGTCTCCAAAGTCGTCTGGGGCGAGGGGCCTTCGTCGGCGCGATCACTCCGCCGACGCTGGCTTGACGATCCTGACGTTAGACCGACATGTGGACGCGATGCAAGCGCTTGCTGTAACTTTCAGGACACGGTTGCAGCAAGACGTCCCACGGGCTGCAATAGCGGCCGCGGATCCCGCAACGACCAAGGACACTTGGACTCGTGACCGCACTCGAACTGACAGGACAAGGAGGTCCCGTGACCACGAAGGCCCCGGCGTCCCGCACCCGACTCACCGACCTCGCCCAGCAGGCGGGAGTGAGCACGGCCACGGTGTCGCGCGTCCTCAACGGCAAGCCAGGAGTCTCCGCCGAGGCACGTCAACTCGTCCTCGAGGCGCTCGACCTGCTCGGCTACGAACGTCCCGAGAAGCTGCGCCAGCGCAGCCTCGGCCTCGTCGGCCTCGTCGTCCCCGAGCTCACGAACCCTGTCTTCCCCGCCTTCGCGCAGGTCATCGAGTCCGTGCTCGCCGAGCTCGGCTACACGCCGCTGCTGTGCACCCAGGCGGCCGGCGGGACGACGGAGGACCAGTACGTCGAGGTGCTGCTCGACCACAAGGTCGACGGGATCATCTTCGTCTCCGGACTGCACGCCGACACGAGCGCCGACCACGAGCGCTACCGGCGGCTGCGGTCGCAAGGTGTCCCGATCGTCCTCGTCAACGGGCATGCCGCAGGCGTCGACGCCCCGTCCATCTCGAGCGACGACGTCACCGCGATGGACCTCGCCGTCCGGCACCTCGCCCAGCTCGGCCACCGCAAGATCGGCCTCGCGCTCGGCCCCGAGCGCTTCGTGCCCACGCAGCGCAAGCGCGCCGGGTTCGTCGACGCGCTCGCGCGGCACCTGCGATGCGAACCGACCGAGAGCGCCGAGCACGTCGTCACCACCTTCTACACGGTCGAGGGAGGTCAGGTCGCGGCACGCGAGCTCATCGCGACCGGTCACACCGCGATCATCTGCGGCTCCGACCTCATGGCCCTCGGCGCCGTGCGCGCCGCCCGGGCCGTGGGGCTGCGCGTCCCCGAAGACGTCTCCGTCATCGGCTTCGACGACTCCCCCCTCATGCCGTTCACCGATCCCCCGCTCACGACCGTCCGCCAGCCCGTCCGCGCGATGAGCCAGTCGGCGGTCAACGCACTCGTGAGCGAGGTCCGGGGGGTCGAGCCCACCCGGACCGAGCTGCTGTTCCATCCCGAGCTGATCGTCCGCGAATCGACAGGCGCGGCTCCCCGACCAGAGGCAGGCACTGCGTGACCCTCTCCACCATTCGTCTCGACCACCCCCGCACCGACCCCGCCGGGCTCGTGCTCCACCCCGGGAGCGACGCCACCACCGCCGAGTGGTGGCGTCAGGCCGTGATCTACCAGGTCTACCCGCGGTCGTTCGCGGACTCCTCGGGCGACGGCGTCGGCGACCTTCCCGGCATCACCTCCCGGCTCGAGCACCTCGCAGACCTCGGCGTCGACGCGATCTGGATGTCGCCGTTCTACCGGTCGCCGCAGGCCGACGCCGGCTACGACGTCGCCGACTACCGCGACGTCGACCCCATCTTCGGCACGCTCGCCGACTTCGACGCCCTCATCGCCAAGGCCCACGGCCTCGGCCTGCGCGTCATCGTCGACCTCGTGCCCAACCACACCTCCGACGAGCACGTATGGTTCCGCGAGGCACTCGCCGCGGGCCCCGGCTCCGCGGCCCGCGACCGGTACATCTTCCGCGAGGGGCGCGGCCCTGACGGCGCCGAGCCGCCGAACAACTGGGGCTCGATCTTCGGGGGTCCGGCCTGGACCCGGCTGCCGGACGGTCAGTGGTACCTCCACATGTTCGACACGCGCCAGCCCGACCTCAACTGGGAGCACCCCGAGGTGCGCGCCGAGTTCGAGGACGTCCTGCGCTTCTGGCTCGACAAGGGCGTCGACGGCTTCCGCATCGACGTCGCCCACGGCATGGTCAAGGACCCCGCCCTGCCGGACTGGGACGGCGAGGTCTCGATGATCGAGGGCACGCACGAGGAGGGCAGCGCGGGCGCCGGCAACTCCGGCCCCATGTTCGACCAGGAGGGTGTCCACGAGATCTACCGCGCCTGGCGTGCGGTGCTCGACACCTATGACGGCGACCGCGCGCTCGTCGCCGAGGCCTGGGTCGAACCGCTGTCCCGCCTGGCCCGCTACGTCCGGCCCGACGAGATGCACCAGGCGTTCAACTTCTCGTTCCTCGCGACGTTGTGGGACGCCCCCGCGCTGCGCACCGTCATCGCCGCGTCGCTCGCCGCGAACGACGCCGTCGGAGCACCGACGACGTGGGTGCTGTCGAACCACGACGTCGTGCGGCACGCCTCGCGGCTGGGCCTCCCCGTCGCAGGCGCACGACCCAACGGGATCGGCCACGGCGACGAGCAGCCGGACGAGGTCCTCGGCCTGCGACGGGCCCGCGCGGCGACGCTCCTCATGCTCGCGCTGCCCGGCTCGGCCTACCTCTACCAGGGCGAGGAGCTCGGGCTGCCCGAGCACACGGCTCTCGACGACTCGCTGCGGCAGGACCCGGCGTGGGAGCGCACGGGGCACGCCGAGCGCGGCCGGGACGGCTGCCGGGTCCCGCTGCCCTGGCAGTCCGACTCCCCCGCCTTCGGGTTCTCGGCGACCGGCGCCTCCTGGCTGCCCCAGCCCGCGGACTGGTCGAGGTACGCCGTCGACTCCCAGCGCGGCGTGCCGGGCTCGACCCTCGAGATGTACCGCTCGGCGCTGCGCACCCGGCGCGAGCGCGCCCTGGCGACAGGTGGGCTCGCCTGGGCCGCGGGCGACCTCGGCCCCGACGTCATCGCACTCGTCAACCGGGACGTGCTCGTCGTCGCGAACCTCGGCGCCGAGCCGGTCGAGCTCCCCGCGGACGCCCAGGTGATCGCCGCGAGCCAGGACGTCGAGCGGTCCGGCGACGGAACCGTCCTCGTGGGCTCCGACGTCACCGTGTGGGTCCAGCTCGTCGACTGACCTGCGCACCACGCCCGACGAGGTCGAGCGTGAGCGGGTCAGCCCCCTGACACGCTCAGCTCGGCCTCGTCGAGCTCGCGCCGGAAGGCCTCGGACAGCTCGCGCGAGTCGAGCCACCCCTCGGGAAGCGCGGGCTTCTTCGG
>JAFABT010000081.1 GCA_023425905.1 Actinomycetes bacterium
CTCGGGTCCCACCCGCACGTGACCACGCTGCGCACGCTGCGGCGCGACCTCGCCGACCGTAACCCCGACGTCGTGCTGGCGTCCGCGACCGGCCCCGTCGCAGACCTCGTGCTCCGGGCCGCTGGCCGACTGAGGCGTCGTCCCGTGCTCGTCTCCGGGCTGCCCGGCATGTCGATCCCGGCGAGCGCTGCAGCCGTGACCTGGCGGGCACGGGCCGACCTCCTCGTCGTCCACTCGACGCGGGAGCAGGAGGACTTCACCGCGCTCGCCGCAGGGCTCGGCGTCCCCGTCGACGTCGTCCGCGCGCGGCTGCCGTTCCTGCCCGACGGGGCGGGTGCGGCGGGACGGGACGACGGGGCTGCGGGCGCGGGCGATGAGGTCACGCGGGTCGTCTTCGCCCCGCAGGCGAAGGTCCCGGCACGGGTCGAGCGCCGCGAGCGGGTGCTGCTCGCGCTCGCGCACCTCGGCCGCACCCGGCCGGACGTCGAGGTGGTCATCAAGGTCCGCGCGCTCGCGGGCGAGGCGCAGACGCACCGGGAGCGCGCGCCCTACGACGAGATCTGGCGGCGGCTCACGGCGGAGGGTCGCGTGCGGGGCGACGAGGTGGCGGTCGCGGCGGGTCCGATGGCGGAACACCTCGCCCTGCCGGGCACCGCGCTCGTCACCGTGTCGTCGACCGCGGTGCTCGAGGCCATGGGGTCGGATGTGCCGTGCCTCGTCATCGGGGACTTCGGGCTCGACGACGCCAACCTCACGACGGTGTTCGCCGGCTCGGGCGTCGTCGGAATCCTCGAGGACCTCGCGGCGGGGCGGTTCTTCCGCCCTGAGCGTGCGTGGCTCGACCGCAACTACTTCCACGAGGAGGACGGCGCGTTGGCCGGGGCGATCGAGCGTGCGCTGGCAGCGGGACCCGCGCTCTCGCCAGCCGGACCCGCGCGTTCGGGAGCGGGACCCGCGCTTTCGGCAGCCGGACCCGCGCTCTCGGGAGCGGGACCCGCGCTCTCGGCAGTCGGAGCCGCCGTCTCGGGAGCCGGGGGCGCGGGGGTGCGGCGGGGGCGGGTTCGGGCCCTCGTGCGGACCGGGGTGCCATTGCCGTTGCTGCGGGTGAGCGGGCGCGTCGTACGGCGGGTCAAGCGCGGGACGCGGGCGGTGCGACGCCTGCTCAGGCCCGTCGGTCCCGCGGCAGCCCCCGCAGGAAGCCCGATCCCCACGACAGGTGCATGACCGCGAGCACGAGCGGCAGCACCGCGAGCGCCCCGAGCCGCAGCCCGCGCCCCGCGACGAGCGCCGCGCCGACGACCCCGAGCAGGTAGCCGGCCGGGGCGAGCAGGCCGAGCGCGAGCCACGAGGCAGAGGTCACGAACCCCAGCACACCGAGGACGAGGCCGAGCGCGACCGCGACCGTGACGACCGGGGGCGCGAGATAGCGCACGCTCGCCGTCTCCGGGTGCAGCCGCACCATCTCGCGACGCCAGCGACCCGTGAGGTGGAACTGCCGCCGCAGCGCCCCGAGGTCCGCCCGCGGACGGTAGGCGACCCGCATCGCAGGCGTGAACCACACGACGTGACCGGCCGCCCGCAGCCGGAGGTTGAGCTCCCAGTCCTGCGCCCGCGACCAGTGCTCGTCGAAGCCGCCGAGCGACTCGAGCGTCGTCCGCCGGAAGGAGCCGAGGTAGACCGTCTCCGCGGGCCCCTCGCCGCCGCCGACGTGGAACGTGCCGCCGCCGAGCCCGACGGGGTGGCCCATCGCCCGCGCGACGGCCTCCTGCACCGCGCCGGAGCCCTCGGGCATCATCATCCCGCCGACGTTGTCCGCGCCGGTCCGCTCGAGCACCTCGACCGCCGTCGCGACGTACCCCTGCGGCAGCTCGGCGTGCCCGTCGGTCCGCACGAGGTACGCCGCCTCTGGTGACGCAGCGACCCCTGCCCTCCACGCGAGGTTGAGCCCCTGCGGAGTGAGCCCCGTCGGGTTCTCGACGACGACGACGCGCGGGTCGCCCGCGGCGAGCTCGGCCGCGATGCGGGCCGTCGCGTCCTGGGACGGGCCGACGGCGAGGGCGAAGACCAGCGGGCCGGCGTAGTCCTGGCCGAGCACCGCAGCGACCGCCCGGGCAAGGTCCCGCTCCTCGTCGCGGACGGTCGCGAACACGACCACGGCGGGAGGAACCGGGGCGATTCGCCCCGCGGTTCCAGAAGAGGTCTGCTCGGTCACGGCCCCAAGGGTAGGGCCTGCACAAAACTTCCACGGTGCCAGCCCTCGCGCGCCACCACCCCTCACCAGGGCGATCCCTAAGATTCAGGACGACGCCCTCCCGCGCGACCCCCGCACCCTGTCCGAGAATGCGAGCGACATCACCGTGAGCACCGCCTCCTCCAGCCGCCCCCGGCACGCGACGTCCATCCGCACGCATCGCGTCGCGCGCGGCGTGGCGATCGGCCTCACCGCCGTCCTCGCCTTCGGCGCCGGTACGGTCGCCTTCGGCTACCTCAAGCTCCAGGGCAACATCGACTCGGGCAACGCCGACGCCCTCCTCACGGCCCGGCCGTCGAAGTCCCCCGTCGACGGGGACGCAGGCGAGCCGCTCAATTTCCTCCTGCTCGGCTCGGACGCCCGCGACGGCGAGAACGAGGAGATCGGCGGCTACTTCGCCGGCGAGCGCTCCGACACCGCGATCCTCGCCCACATCTCCGCCGACCGGAAGCGCGTCGAGCTCGTCTCGATCCCGCGCGACACGATGATCGACATCCCTGCCTGCACGATGAGCGACGGATCGACGAGCACCCCCCGCTTCTCCCAGTTCAACGAGGCGTTCTCGATCGGCGCGGACCAGGGCGGGGACGTCGTCTCGGCCGCCGCATGCGCCATCGCGACCGTCGAGTCGTTCTCGGACGTCTACATCGACGGGTACTTCGTCGTCGACTTCGCCGGGTTCATCGACATGGTCGAGGCGATCGACGGCGTCGAGATGTGCATCCCGCACTACATGTACTCCAAGAAGGCCAAGCTCGAGCTCCAGCCGGGCGTCCAGCGCCTCGACGGGAAGCAGGCCATCGCGTTCGTCCGGGCCCGCACGGGCACGGGCCTCGGCGACGGCTCCGACCTCGGCCGCGCGGGGCGCCAGCAGCAGTTCCTCGCGGCGATGGTCTCCGAGGTGCTCTCGAAGAACGTGCTCTCCGACTCCGTCGGCCTCTACAAGTTCCTCGACGCCGTGACGAGCTCTCTCGCGGCCGACGAGAAGTACGCCGGCCTCGACAAGCTCGCGGGTCTCGCCTACTCCGCACGCGGGGTCAAGGCCAAGAACATCACCTTCATGACCATCCCGGTCGAGACCTACCGGCCGAACCCCGCGAAGGTCCAGCTGTCGGCGCCCGCCGAGGACGTGTGGGCCGCGCTCCGCGCGGACGAGCCGATCGGCGGCAAGAAGGACGACGACACGACGTCGTCGCCGTCCTCGTCGCCGTCCTCGTCCCCGTCCTCGTCGCCGTCCTCGTCGGCGTCGAAGAAGCCCAAGCCTGACCCCTCGCCGACCGAGACGAAGCAGGCCGGCCGCGAGCAGTTCTCCGCCGACGACGTCACCGCGGTGTGCGGCTGATGCCAGCACAGGGACAGCCGCACCGTCCTGAGCGCCCCGGGAGCCGGGCACGCAGCGGCGGGTCCGCCCGCCCCGCGGGCAGCGCGAGCTCGCCCCCGTCCCCGGGCAGCACCCCGCCGAGC
>JAFABT010000212.1 GCA_023425905.1 Actinomycetes bacterium
GCTCAGTCCTGGGGCGCGAGGCCGACGCGGGCGGTGTAGATCGCGTCGTACGTGCCGTCGTTCGTGATGCGCTCGAGCGTAGCGTTGACGGCCTCGAGCAGCGCGGTGTTGCCCTTCTTCACGGCGATGCCGTACTGGTCGGCCGTCGGGAAGGTCGCCGTGACGACGTAGTCGGCGTCGACGTAGGGCGCGAGGACGGTGAGGTCGGTGACGACCGCGTCGACCTGCTTGGTCTTGAGCGCCTGGACCTGGAGGCCGAGGTCGGCGAACTCGACCCCGGTGAGCCCGTTCTCCGCGACCCAGTCCTTGCCGACCGTGCCGACCTGGACGCCGATCTTCTTGCCCTTGAGCGACTCGGCCGAGTCGAGCGCGGAGCCAGCCGGGACGAGCAGGCCGAGGTCGGCGTCGAAGTACGACGTCGAGAAGTCGACGTTCTGCTTGCGGTTCTCGGTGATCGACAGGCCGGTCGCGACGACGTCGCACTGGCTCGAGTTGAGCGCGGCGCCCGACTCGAGGGCGTCGAAGCCGACGGTGAGGATCTGCTGGGGGACACCGAGGTCCTTGGCGATCTCGGCGGTGATGTCGATGTCGAGGCCGACGATCTCGCCGTTCTCCTCGAACTCGAAGGGCTCGTAGGGCGGGTTGGTGCAGACGGTGAGCTTGTCGCCCGCGACGAGGCTCACGGCGCTCGGCGCGGAGGCGCTGCTGCTCGCCGCAGGCGTCGTCGGGTCTGCCGTCCCGCCCGTGGAGCAGGCGGTGGCGGTGAGTGCGACGGCCGCGAGGAGAGCGGCGATCCAGGGAGTCTTCATGGGGGTGTCCTCAAGTCTTAGGTGGAATACCTACCGTGACCCAGCATAACTATGCATCGTGGGCAGCGGGTCATGGTGAGGTGTGACGTCGACGACAACCGCAGCCGACGACGCCTCAGGCCGACGGCGGCCGGGTGTCGACGTAGAGCTCGTCGACCTCCCGGGCGAACTGGCTGAGGACGTGCGCGCGGCGCACCTTGAGCGACGGCGTGAGCCCCCCGTTGGCCTCGGTGAAGTCCGTCGTGAGGACGCGGAACTTCCGGATCGACTCCGCGCGGGAGACCGCCTCGTTCGCGCGGTTGACCGCGCGGTCGAGCGCCGCGAGGACCTGCGGGTTCACGGCGGCCTGCTCGACCGTGAGCGTCGGGATGCCGTGGCCCGCGAGCCACCCCGGGAGCATCTCCGGGTCGAGCGTGAGCAGCGCGCCGATGAAGGGACGCTGGTCACCGACGACGACGGCCTGGCTCACGAGCGGGTGCCCGCGCAGCCGGTCCTCGAGCAGTGCGGGTGCGACGTTCTTGCCGCCCGCGGTCACGATGATCTCCTTCTTGCGGCCGGTGATCGTCACGTACCCGTCCGCGTCGATCGCCCCGAGATCTCCCGTGCGGAACCAGCCGTCCTGCAGCGCCTCCGCCGTCGCCTCCGCGTTGTCGTGGTACCCGCGGAACACGCTGTCACCCTTGATCTCGATCTCGCCGTCCTCGGCGATTCGGATCGACACGCCCGGGAAGGGGGGACCCACCGTGCCGATCTTCGCGAGCTCGGGACGGTTGACCGCCGCCGCTGCCGACGTCTCGGTGAGGCCGTATCCCTCGAGGACCGTGAGCCCGACGCCCTTGAAGAAGTGAGAGAGCCGCTCGCCGAGTGGTGCGCCACCCGACACCGCGAACCGGGCCGCCCCGCCGAGCGTCGCGCGCAGCTTGCTGAGCACGAGACGATCGGCGATCGCGTGCTGCGCACGCAAGAAGGGGCTCGGGCCAGCCGGCGTGTCGAGCGCGCGGGAGTAGACGATCGCCGTCTTCGCCGACCAGCGGAACAGCTTGAGCTTCGCGCCGGACCCTGCCTTCTGCTCGGCCGAGTTGTAGACCTTCTCGAAGACGCGAGGGACTGCTAGCAGGTACGTCGGACGGAACGAGCCGAGATCGGGGACGAGGTTGCGCGTGTCGGGCGTGTGGCCGACGACAGCCCCCGTGCGCACGCAGACGAGCTGGATGAAGCGCGCGAAGACGTGGGCGAGCGGCATGAAGAGCAGGGTGCGCGTCCCGGGGGCGGCGCACACCTCGTAGAGCCCCTCGGCGCCCGAGGCCGTGAGGAAGAGGAAGTTGCGGTGCGTGAGCTCGGCGCCCTTGGGGCGCCCCGTCGTGCCCGAGGTGTAGATGATCGTCGCGAGGTCGTCCGCGCACGTCGCCTCGCCGCGGGCCCGCACCTCCTCCTCCGAGACGACGGCCCCCTCGTCGGCGAGGTCTCCCAGGCCGTCCTCGTCGATGACGACGACGCGGCGGAGCGTCGGGAGGCCGGAGCCCGCCTGCTCGACGACGGCGCGGTGCGCCGCAGACTCGACGATCATGACCGAGACCCCGGCGTCCTCGCAGATCCACCGGACCTGGTCGGGCGCGCTCGTCTCGTAGACCGGCACGCTCACGGCGCCGATCGCCCACACGGCGAAGTCGACGACCATCCACTCGTAGCGCGTCCGCGACATGATGCCGACACGATCGCCCGGCTCGACGCCAGCCGCGGCGAGTCCACGGGCGACCGCGACGACCTCGTTGTCGAAGGTCTCGACGGTCACCGGAGCCCACACCGAACCCATGCCGTGCTTGCGCTCCGCGAGGATTCCCTTGGGATCGCGGGCGACACGCTCGGCGAGGAGACGCGGCAGCGAGTCCGACTCCGCGATTCGTACCGTCGTGGGCCGCGTCGTCTCGGTGGTGCTCATCGCTGCTCTCCTCGTGCTCGTGCTCGTGCTCGGGCTCGTGCTCGTGCGTGTGCGTGGGTCGTCGTCCGGCGGGGGCCAGCGGTGCGGGTCCTCGCCGTCCGCACGGTCAGGACTTGGGTGGTGCCTCGCCGAGCTCCGCGTCACGGACCGTCGCTCCAGCCGCGTCCGCCTCGCCCGCGAGGGTGATCGCCACGACCCGCCCCGCTGCGACGACGTCGCCGAGGCTCGGCTCGACGAGCGCGACCGCGTCCTCATGGACGACGAGCGTGGCCCGCAGGATCGGGGTGCGCTGGGAGACCTTGGCCTCGGACTTCACCTTGCGGAGCGCGGCCAGCGCGGTGCCGGCGGCCGCGAGCTGCGCCGGGTCGGCGTCGCCCGCTGCTGTGCGCAGCGCGTCGGACGTCGGCCACGGGGCACGGTGGACCGAGCCGGTGCGCCACCACGACCACACCTCCTCGGTCGCGAAGGGTAGGACGGGTGCGAAGAGCCGCAGCATCGTCTCGAGGGCGAGCACGAGGGCGGCGCGGGCCGACGTCGTCGTGGCGTCGGCGCCGGAACCCGCGGCCCCGCCCGCGTAGGCACGGTCCTTGACGAGCTCGAGGTAGTCGTCGCAGAACGTCCAGAAGAACGTCTCGCTCAGCTCGAGCGCGCGGGTGTGGTCGTAGGACTCGAGCGCCTCGGTGGCCCGGTCGACGACATCCGCGAGGCCCGCGAGCATCGCCTTGTCGAGGGCGACGGTGACGAGCGCGGGGTCGAGCAGCGACGCGCGGTCCTCGGGCGCGCCGAAGGAGAGGACGAACTTGCTCGCGTTGAGCACCTTGATCGCGAGGCGGCGGCCGATCTTCATCTGGCCGACCTCGAAGGCCGCGTCGGTGCCCAGACGAGCCGACGCCGCCCAGTAGCGCACCGCATCCGAGCCGTGCTCCTCGAGCAGGCCCATGGGCGTGACGACGTTGCCCTTGGACTTGCTCATCTTCTTGCGGTCCGGGTCGAGGATCCATCCCGAGATCGCCGCGTTCGACCACGGGAGCCCGCCGTGCTCGAGGTGCGAGCGCACGACGGTCGAGAACAGCCAGGTGCGGATGATGTCCTGCCCCTGCGGGCGCAGGTCCATGGGGAAGACGCGCTCGAACAGGTCAGGGTCCGAGCGCCAGCCTCCCGCGATCTGCGGCGTGAGCGAGCTCGTCGCCCACGTGTCCATGATGTCGGGGTCGCCGACGAAGCCGCCCGGGACCCCGCGCTGCTCGGCGCGGTAACCCGCGGGGACGTCGGAGGACGGGTCGATCGGGAGGATCGACTCGTCAGGCGTGAGCGGAGAGTCGTAGTCGACCTCGCCCGCCGCGTCGATCGGGTACCACACGGGGATCGGCACCCCGAAGAACCGCTGCCGGGAGATGAGCCAGTCGCCGTTGAGGCCGCCGACCCAGTTCTCGTACCGCACCCGCATGAAGTCGGGGTGGAAGGCGAGCTCCGTGCCGCGCTCGAGCAGCTCGCCCCGCAGGTCGCGGCCGGGCATCTCACGACCGCCGTTGCGGATGTACCACTGACGCGAGGTGACGATCTCGAGGGGCTTGTCGCCCTTCTCGAAGAAGTTCGTCATGCGCTGAGTCGGGGTCGGCTCGCCGTCGAGGTCACCGGTCTCGCGGAGCGCGTCGACGACGGCCGTGCGAGCGGAGAACGTCGTCTTGCCCGCGATCGCCTCGAAGAGGGTCGTCGCACGCTCGGTCGTGAGCCACTCGGGGGTCTCCCGGACGATCCGACCGTCGCGGCCGAGGACCGAGCGCGTCTCGAGCTGCAGCTCGCGCCACCACTGGACGTCCGTGAGGTCGCCGAAGGTGCAGCACATCGCGATGCCCGCGCCCTTGTCGGGCTCGGCCGCCGTGTGCGCGAGCACCGGGACCTCGACGTCGAACAGCGGTGAGGTGACCGTCGTGCCGAACAGGTGCTGGTAACGCTCGTCGTCCGGGTGGGCGATGAGGGCGACGCAGGCCGGCAGGAGCTCCGGGCGCGTCGTCTCGATCTGGACGGGCGTGCCGTCAGCCGCGTGGAAGTTCACCTTGTGGAAGTGGCCGGGGTACTCCCGCGCCTCGAGCTCGGCCTGGGCGACGGCCGTCTGGAACGTCACGTCCCACAGGCCAGGAGCCTGGGCCTGGTAGGCCTCGCCGCGGGTGAGGTTGCGCAGGAAGGCGGTCTGCGCGACGGCGCGAGCCTCGGCGCCGATCGTCTGGTAGTGCTGGGCCCAGTCGACCGAGAGGCCGAGGTGACGCCACAGCGCCTCGAACTGCTTCTCGTCCTCGGCCGTGAGGCGCTCGCACAGCTCGACGAAGTTCTGCCGTGAGATCGGCACCTGGTCGGCGGCCTTGACGCTCTTGCCCTCGGCGCCCTCGAGCGGCGGCACGAAGTCGGCGTCATACGGCAGCGACGGGTCGCAGCGCACGCCGTAGTAGTTCTGCACGCGCCGCTCGGTCGGCAGGCCGTTGTCGTCCCACCCCATCGGGTAGAAGACCTCGAGGCCGCGCATGCGCTGGAAGCGCGCGACGACGTCGGTGTGGGTGTAGGAGAAGACGTGGCCGACGTGGAGCGAGCCGGAGACCGTCGGAGGCGGGGTGTCGATCGAGTAGACCTGCTCGCGCGTCTTGCTGCGGTCGAAGGCGTAGGTGCCCTGGGCCGTCCAGGCGGCGCCCCAGCGGCTCTCCAGTCCCTCGAGGCTCACCTTGTCCGGTACCTGTCCCGCCACTGCCTGCGGGGTGGTGTCGGCGGCTGAGCCGGGGGCAGGGACGGCGGCGGTCTGCTGCGGGTCGGTCATGCTCGGCATTCTCCCAGATCCTCGTGGGTCGTCGATGCACTAGCCGCAGGGTCGAGCCGCCGCCGGTGCGCGGCGCGCGGCCGTGACTAGGGTGGTCGCATGTCTGGTCTCACCGTCGGCTACGCCGCGATGCTCGAGCAGTTCCACCCGACCGAGGCGGTCGAGCTGTCCGTGCTCGCCGAGGCGCACGGCTTCTCCGGAGTCATGGCGGCCGACCACTTCCAGCCGTGGGTGCCCCAGCAGGGTCAGAGCGCCTTCGTGTGGAACGTCCTCGCCGCGCTGGGGGAGCGGACGACGGTGGACATCGGGCCCGGGGTGACCGCCCCAACGTTCCGGTGGCACCCGGCGATGGTCGCCCAGGCCTCGGCGACGCTCGCGGCGATGTACCCCGGGCGCCACTGGCTGGGCCTGGGCTCGGGCGAGGCGCTCAACGAGCACGTCGTCGGGCAGTACTGGCCCGAGGCCCCTGAGCGGATCAATCGCATGTTCGAGGCCATCGAGATCATCAGGAAGCTCTTCCACGGCTCGATCGCGGGCAAGGACGTCAAGCACTCAGGGCCGTTCTACAAGCTCGAGTCGACCCGGCTGTGGACGATGCCCGAGGTCGCTCCCGAGATCCTCGTCGCGACCGCAGGCCCGGTGACCGCCAAGCGCGCCGGGCGTACGGTCGACGGTCTCATCACCGTCGGCGCGCCGCTCGAGAAGATCTCCGGGCTGTTCGCGCGCTTCGACGAGGGTGCGAGGGAGGCGGGCCGCGACCCGTCGACGATGCCGCGCGTCCTCCAGCTCCACATGTCGTGGGCGCCGACGGACGCCGAGGCGCTCGCGAACGCCATGACGGAGTGGCCCAACGGCGGGATGAAGTTCCCCAAGGCGGACATCCGCTCGCCCTTCGAGCTCGAGCAGATCGCGAAGCTCGTGCGGCCCGAGGACTTCGAGGGCCGGATGGTCATCTCCTCCGACCCGGATGTCCACCGCGCGCACATCCAACGCTTCGTCGATCTCGGCTTCGACCGGGTCTACCTCCACAACGTGGGGCGCAACCAGCGGGAGTGGATCGAGGTCTTCGGCCGCGAAGTCCTCCCGAAGCTCCACCGGTGACCGAGCGCACGCCCTCGCCGCCGCCCGCGGCGTTCTCCGTCCACGCCCCGGAC
>JAFABT010000215.1 GCA_023425905.1 Actinomycetes bacterium
CTCGTCTCGCGCGTGACGAGCGACGTCGACACGATCTCCCAGTTCGTGCAGTGGGGCGGGATCATGCTCCTCGTCTCGGTGCTGCAGATCGTCGCCGCGACCGCGCTCATGCTCGTCTACTCGTGGCAGCTGACGATCGCGGTGTACGCGTGCTTCGTGCCGGTCGTCCTGCTCTCGCCACGGGCGCAGCGCGCGGTCGGCTCGCGCTACGCCGCGGTGCGTGAGCAGGTCGGTGCGTTGCTCGGGGCGATCTCCGAATCCGTCGTCGGGGTGGAGACCATCCGCTCGTACGGGGTGAGCGCCCGGGTGCAGGGCCGCGTCGAGGCCGCCGTGGACGCGACGCGCGCGGCGATGGTGCGCGCCCAGACGGCGGTGTCGGTCGTGTTCGCGGGTGGTGTCCTCACCGCGAACCTCGTCCTCGCGGTCGTCGCCGTCGTCGGCCTGTGGCTCGGGGTGCGCGGGGACGTCACGGTCGGCGAGGTCGTCGGGATGATCTTCCTCGCGCAGATGTTCGCAGGGCCGGTCCAGCTCTCGACCGAGGTCCTCAACGAGCTGCAGAACGCGCTTGCCGGGTGGCGCCGCGTGCTCGACGTGCTCGACCGCCCGGTCGACGTCCCGGACGCTGGCGCCGGCGCGCGCCCCTCGTCCCCGGGCCCCGCGACGCTCGAGCTGCGCGGACTCGGCTACGCCTACCCGGGGGGTCCGCCGGTGCTGCGCGGCGTCGACCTCCTCGTCGAGCCCGGCACGAAGGTCGCCGTCGTCGGCGCCACCGGGTCCGGCAAGACGACCCTCGCGCGGCTCGTGTGCCGGCTCGTCGACCCGACCGAGGGTGCCGTGCTGCTCGACGGGGTCGATCTGCGGGACGTGCGGCTCGAGGACCTTCGTCGGCGCGTCGTGCTCGTGCCGCAGGAGGGGTTCCTCTTCGATGCCTCGCTCGTCGACAACGTCGCCTACGGCTGGCGCGGCGAGGACGCGGGACGCGACAGCTCGACGCTCGTGGCGAGCGCGGCCGGTCGCGAGGCCGCGGTCGCCTCGCTCGCCGAGCTCGACCTCACGGAATGGTGGTCGGCGCTCCCCGACGGCCTGGAGACGGCTGTCGGTCAGCGGGGCGAGAGGCTCTCTGCGGGTGAGCGTCAGCTCGTCTCGCTCGCCCGCGCCCACCTGGCGGGCGGCGACCTGCTCGTCCTCGACGAGGCGACCTCGGCCGTCGACCCCGCGACGGAGGTCCGCCTCGCACGGGCGCTTGACCTGCTCACCCGGGGACGGACGACGCTGACGATCGCGCACCGTCTCTCGACCGCCGAGGCGGCCGACGTCGTCGTCGTCGTCCACCGGGGACGCGTGCGTGAGGTCGGGCCGCACGCGGAGCTCGTCGCCGCGGGCGGCAGCTATGCGGCTCTGCACGCCGCATGGGTGGCCCAGACGCGGTGAGGCACGTTCGTGGCAAGATGCCGGGGTGTCTGAGCACCCCCAGCAGCGATCCACGTCGTCGGCCCCTTCGCCTGTCTCCTCGGAGGTTCGACCGTCGTCGCTCGACCCCGCGGTCGCCGCGCGGCTGCGGAGGGACGGCGCAGGGCTCGTCTCCGCGATCGTTCAGCAGCACGACACCCGCGAGGTCCTCATGCTCGGCTGGATGGACGACGAGGCGTTGCATCGGACACTGACGTCGGGACGCGTGACCTTCTGGAGCCGTTCGCGGCAGCAGTACTGGCGCAAGGGCGACACCTCGGGGCACGTCCAGCACGTCGTCCGCGTGAGCCTCGACTGCGACGGCGACGCGCTCCTCGTCGAGGTCGACCAGGTCGGCGCGGCGTGCCACACGGGCTCGCACACGTGTTTCGAAGCGGGCGGGGACCTCGGCGCTCGGCCATGGGAGCAGGAGGACGCACGATGAGCGACGACGCCCACGACGAGGTCGCCACGGCGGCGGTGAGGGTCGGCTGGGGTCAGACCTGGCCGAGCGCGGACGAGTTCGCGACGCTCACGGGCGATCGACGGGTCGTCCCCGTCGTGCGCCGGCTGCTCGCTGACGACCTCACGCCCGTCTCCCTCTACCGGCGTCTCGCGCAGGGGCGACCGGGGACCTTTGTGCTCGAGTCCGCCGAGGCCGACGGGAGGTGGTCGCGGTACTCCTTCGTCGGGGTGCGCTCGCGCGCGACCCTCACGGTCGCCGACGGCGAGGCGACGTGGCGCGGGGACGTGCCGGCTGGGATCCCGACCTCGGGGCGTCCGCTCGACGTGCTCGCCCGCACCCTCGAGGTGCTCCGCACGCCCAAGGTGCACGGCCTGCCGCCGCTCACGGGGGGCCTTGTCGGTGCGCTCGGCTGGGAGATCGTCCGGGAATGGGAGCCGACGCTCGCCCACGAGGCGCCGGACGAGCTCGGCGTGCCCCCGCTCACCCTGTGCCTCGCGAGCGACATGGCAGTCGTCGACCACGTCGACGGCTCGGTGTGGCTGGTCGCGAACGCGATCAACTTCGACGGGGCCGCGACGGGCGTCCCGGAGGCGTACGCCGACGCGGTCGCGCGGATCGACGCGATGCAGGACGGACTGTCGCGCCCGGTCCCGAGCGAGCCCGCGGTGCTCGCCGACGTCCCCGAGCCCGATCTTGAGTTCCGCACGCCCAAGGAGGACTTCCTCGCCTCGGTGCGTCGCGGCCAGGAGGCCATCCACGACGGCGAGGTCTTCCAGGTCGTGCTGTCCCAGCGGCTCGATCTTGACTGCCCGGCGGATCCGCTCGACGTCTACCGCGTGCTGCGGACGATCAACCCGAGCCCGTACATGTACCTCCTCCAGCTCGAGGACGCGTCGGGGGAGTCGTTCGCCGTCGTCGGCTCGAGCCCGGAGACGCTCGTCAAGGTGACCGAGGGGCGCGTGACGACGTTCCCGATCGCCGGTTCGCGGCCGCGCGGTCGTACGCCGGAGGAGGACGTCGCGCTCGGCGAGGAGGTGCTCGCGGACCCCAAGGAGCGCGCCGAGCACCTCATGCTCGTCGACCTGTCGCGCAACGACCTCGTCAAGGTGTGCACGCCGGAGTCGGTCGAGGTCGTCGAGTTCATGGCGGTGCGGCGCTTCAGTCACATCATGCACATCTGTTCGACGGTCGTCGGACGGCTCCGCCCCGGTGCCACGGCCGTCGAGACCTTCACGGCGACCTTCCCCGCGGGCACGCTCTCGGGTGCGCCCAAGCCACGCGCGATCGCGCTCATCGACGAGATCGAGCCGGCAGGGCGCGGCATCTACGGGGGCACGGTCGGGTACTTCGACTTCGCCGGCGACATGGACATGGCGATCGCGATCCGCACGGCGCTGCTGCGGTCCGGCCGGGCGAGCGTCCAGGCGGGCGGCGGCATCGTCGCCGACTCGGTCCCTGAGCTCGAGTACGCCGAGTCTCGCAACAAGGCCGCCGCGGCGGTCCGGGCCGTGCAGCTCGCCGCACGGCTCCGCCCGGCCGGGCGCACGGGGTCGGCGTGAGCGGAGCGGGCCGCTCAGAGCCTCCCGCGGTGCGCCCGGAGCGGCGGGGGTCGTCGCGCGGCAGGGCCGCCGGGGCGACACTGCTCCTCGCTGGTGCTCTCGCAGCGGTAGGCGCCCCGACGTGGGTGCGTTCGGCGTCGACGACGGCGCTCGGGGAGCGCGT
>JAFABT010000195.1 GCA_023425905.1 Actinomycetes bacterium
GTCGCTGCCCTGGTCGTCGACGTGGCAGGCGCCTCGGCTGTGCTGCGCGGCGGGGTCGTGGCCTATGCGACAGAGGTCAAGCGCACGGTGCTCGGGGTCGATGCGGACCTGCTCTCGGAGCGCGGCCCGGTCGACCCGGATGTCGCTCTCGCGATGGCCGAGGGCGTGCGGCGTCTGCTGGGTGCCGACGTCGGGGTCGCGACCACGGGCGTCGCGGGCCCTGAGCCGCAGGACGGCACCCCGGTCGGCATCGCGCACGTCGCCGCCGCGGGTGAGGCGGGCGCGCGTGTGCGATCGCTCGACCTCGACGGGGACCGCGGGACCATCCGGGGGCTCGTCGCGCGGCACGCGCTCGACGTGCTCGCCGTGCACCTCCTCGAACCCGCAGGTGACGGGTCCGCCTCGCGCGTCTCGTGAGCTCGGGAACAGGCGGCGTGCTCTCGTCGTTGTACGGGGCATGAAGCACAGAGCGCAGTCACGACCGGCCGGGAGGCCGGGCGGGTACGGCACGGGGTACCGTAGTGCTACTCAAAGTCCGGACATGAAGGGGGGGACGAGACGTGGTTGTTCTTCGCCGCGAGATCGGAGACGTGCTCCGTGACGTCCGTCAGCGTCAGGGCCGGACGTTGCGCGAGGTGTCGTCCGACGCGCGAGTCTCGCTGGGATACCTCTCCGAGGTCGAGCGTGGTCAGAAGGAAGCGTCGTCCGAGCTGCTCAGCTCGATCTGCTCGGCGCTCGAGCTCCCCATGTCCGTGATCCTGCGTGAGGTGAGCGATCGGGTTGCGGTCGCCGAGGGTCTGACGATCCCGGACACTGTCCCGGCAGATCTTGCCGCATCGGTCCGTCGTGTCGACGGTCGGTGGGAGCACATCCGCAGCCAGCTGTCGCCGGTGGGCTGACACCCCGGTTGCTCCTGTTCTCGACGCAGGCTTCTTCGTGACGCAGGGCGTCCGCGCAGCGCGCGGGCGCCCTGCGTCGTTCGGTCCCCACCTCTACGTCGCCGCTCCGGGGTCTTGCAGGCGAGGCTGCCCCGGGGCCGGCTGGCACCGGGGGCAGTAGTAGACGGGGCGCTCGACGGGCGGGCGGCGGGCGGAGCCGACCCTGAGGGGCTCGCGGCAGACCGGGCAGGGCTGGCCCTCGCGGCCGTGCACACGTCGGGTGTCCCTCGGTGAGTCGACCGACGCGGCCATGAGTCGCTGCGCGACCGCGAGGAGCTCGAGCGGATGAGCGATGGCATCCGCGGGGGTCCAGGGCCATGTGCCGGTCGCGTGCAGCGACTCCGCGCACCAGATGGTGCCGATCCCGGCGACCACGCCCTGGTCGAGGAGCACCTCGGCGACCGGAGCATGGCCGGCCCGCCGCCACGCGTCGAGCACGCGGGCCCGCGAGCCTGCGTCGAGGAGCGCGCCGGGATCGAGCAGGTCGGGGCCGAGATGACCGAGCAGGAGGTGCTCGTCGCGGGTGGCGACGAGGTCGAGCATGCCGAGCCGGAGCCCGAGCGCTGTCCACCGCTCGTTGCCGAGCACAGCGCGGACGTGGGTGCCGCGGCCGCGGGCGCCCGGGGTCCCGGTGCGAGCGAGGAACCATGAGCCTTCCATCCGCAGGTGGGAGCGGAGGGTGCGCCCGCCCTCGAGGCGGACGAGGAGGTGCTTGCCGTACGAGACGACTTCGATGACCTCGCGGCCGACGAGGTCGACGGAGCCGAGCCCGCCCCACCGCAGCTCTGCGCGCACGAGCGGAGCGCCGACGAGCGCCGTCGCCATCCGTGCGGAGGTGCGTCGCAGGACGTCACCCTCGGGCACCGGGTGCCTCGTCGTCGCGGCGTGCGGTCCCGCCAGGGCTGGACGTGCGCAGCCGGAGGCCGGAGGGGGTCGAGAGGAATCCCGCGTCGAGGAGCGCGCGTGCCGCGGCGGTGGCGAGAGTGTCGCGGTCGAGCACAGAATGCCCGTCGATCGTCCGCACGGTGAGCCGACCGAGCCGCCCTTCACGGGCAGTGGACGCGAGCGCGTGCGCAGCACGTGCGAGGTCGTCCTCGTCGTGGCGGAACGTGAGCAGGGTCCGGCCGCCCCGCTCGAGGTAGAGGACGAGGCGCCCCGCCACGAGGACGACGACGCCACCCGCCTTGCGGCCAGGGCGGTGGCCTCCTGCCGCCACGGCGGGAGCGGCTGGCCAGGGGAGGGCCGCGCCGTAGGCGTTCGCGGGGTCGGTCGACGCGAGGACGAGCGCCTCGGCCGACCCTGCGTCGGAGCGCAGCTCGTCGACCGCGTGTGGCACGGCGAACTGTGATCCGCCCAGGTGCTCGACGAAGTAGCCGCGGCGGACGTGCCCGGCATCCTCCATGCCGGTGAGCACGCGGTAGATCGACCCGAACGACGAGGACACGTTCTCGGAGGGAGCGACGGCGCGGGTGAGGACGCCGTGCCTGTCGAGGAGGGTGAGCGCGAGCGCGTGGATCCGCTCTGTGGGTTCTGCGGACCCCACCGGGGTCGCTGACCATCGGCCCGCGAGCTGGGGGTCACCGCCGCTGCGTCGCGCCCCGGCCGAGCGCAGTGCTGCGGTCTGCATCTGCCACGGGCGGGCACGCGCGGGAGCGCGGCGCGGGGTGTGTGCCGTAGAGCCGAGGGCGAGGCGTGCGCGGAGGGCCGCCCACGAGTCGTTCGTCACGTGCCCGTCCCAGACGAGCTCCCAGAGCGCGTCCGCGAGGTCGGTGAGGGCAGCGGGCGCGCTGAGCGCAGCCTGGAGCGGGCCGATGAACGCCGCTCCTGTCGTCGTGAGGGCCGCGAGGACGTCGGCGGCGAGCGGGCTGATCGTGCTGAGTGCATCTGGCGACGCAGCGGCTGCGGGAAGCGTGAGGTCGGCAAGCTCGGCGAGGTGGAGGCTGACGAGCCCGTCGCGACCTGCGAGAGACCCGTGGCCACGCCAGATGACCTCGCCGCGGGCCAAGAGGTCGTCGAGCATGCTCGGCGCGTAGTCGCCTACCCGGGCCGGCAGGACGAGCTGCTCGACGGCGGACGCCGGGAGCACCGCGCCGGCGAGCTGCCCGACGGCCCGTAGGACGCCCTCCGTGCCCCGCAGGGCCCCGACTCCCTGCCAGCGCGGGAGGAACCGAGCGAGCACCTCCGGCTCGACCGGTTCCACCTCGGCGCGTAGCGCCGCCAGGCTCCTGCGGCGCAGCAGACGCAGCACGTCGACGTCGCAGAGGTCTGCCT
>JAFABT010000240.1 GCA_023425905.1 Actinomycetes bacterium
GCAGGTCGTCGACGAGCTTGTCGTGCGCCGTGTCGATGACCGGCCCCGCCTTCTCGGCGGCCTTCTCGACCTTGGGTGCGGCGCTCTTCACGCCCTCGCGGTAGGCCTGCTCGAGGCGCGGCACGGCCCACTCGATGAAGGCCTCGACGCGCGGCGCCGTCCACTCCTTCGCATGCCCGGCTGCGTCCTGCGCCTTGTGCGCGGCCTCCCCGGCGAGGAAGGCGGCCTTCGCTGCGGCCTTTGCGGCCTGGTCGCTCACCTGCTCGCCGAGCTGTGCTGAGTCAACCTCGGACAGGCGACGGCTCGCGCTTCGACGGATGCTCTCGAACATGGGTGCTCCTCGTGGCTAGCGATCACTGGGGCGTTGCCGCCCTGGACTCGTGCTCGGAACTCCACTCTGCCACGTCAGGGACGGCGCCGCCGGGCCGCTGCGTGACAGGATGGAGCCATGTTCGCAACCCTTCACACCACGTCCGGTGACATCCGACTCGAGCTGTTCGAGAACCACGCGCCCGCGACGGTCGCCAACTTCACGGGCCTCGCCACGGGCTCGAAGACGTGGACGGACCCCGCGACGGGTGCCGACCGCAACGACCCGCTCTACGACGGCGTCGTCTTCCACCGCGTCATCGCCGGCTTCATGATCCAGGGCGGCGACCCGCTCGGTAACGGCACGGGCGGCCCGGGCTACAACTTCGACGACGAGATCCACCCCGAGCTCCAGTTCAACGAGCCCTACCTCTTCGCCATGGCGAACGCAGGCAAGCGCCTCAATCCGGTCACGGGCCAGGTCGGCGGCACGAACGGCTCGCAGTTCTTCATCACCGTGACCGCGACGCCGCACCTCAACGGCAAGCACACGATCTTCGGCAAGGTCGCGGACGACGCCTCGCGCGCCGTCGTCGACGCGATCGCCGCGACCCGCACGGGCCGCAACGACCGCCCGGCCGAGGACATCACCATCACCTCGGTCACCGTCGAGGCCTGACGCCGTGAGCCTGCCCCCCGAGCTGCCCGAGTCTGCTCAGTCGGGGGGCGGGCTCCCCGTCTGCCCGCGCCACCCGGACACCGTCTCCTACGTCCGGTGCCAGCGCTGCGAGCGCCCCACGTGCCCGGCCTGCCAGCGCCCTGCGCCGGTCGGTGTGCAGTGCGTCGACTGCGTCCGCGAGCACGTGCGTGCCCAGAACGCGGCTCGCGGCGGGCGCCGCCCGGACGGCTCGATCGTCCCCCTCGTCACGTTCACCCTCATCGGGCTCAACGTGCTCAGCTACGTGCTGCAGCTCGCCGTCCCGGGGTGGACCGACGCCCTCGTGCTCACCGCGGGCCTCGCGCTCGAGGAGCCGTACCGGGTGCTCACGAGCGCGTTCCTCCACTCGGAGGGGTCCTTCATCCACATCCTGTTCAACATGTACCTGCTGTGGATGGTGGGCCCGATCATCGAGTCGCGCTTCGGGCGCGTGCGCTTCCTCGCGCTCTACCTGCTCGCCGCGATCGGCGGCTCGGTCGGCTACGTGCTCTTCCTCGACGCGACGTCGCTCGTCGCCTGGCAGACCCGCGTCGTCGGCGCCTCGGGCGCAGTCTTCGGGCTGCTTGGCGCCTCGTTGCTCGCGCTCCCCCGCTCCTCCGCGGCGCGCAGCCAGATCATCGGTCTGCTCGTCCTCAACGGCGTCCTGGGCTTCGTGCTGCCCGGGATCGCGTGGGAGGCGCACCTCGGTGGGCTTGTCGTCGGGGCGGGCCTCGGCTGGGCCTTCACCTGGGTGCAGCGCAGCCGCGAACGTGCCCAGCGCATCATGCTCACGGTGGGTGTCGTCGTCGCGGTCTCCCTCGTGCTCACGATGCTGGGCGACCGGGTGCTCGACGCGAAGTACGAGGCACTGTTCGAGGCACTTACACGGGTGTAACTACAACGGTGTAGTTATCCACAAGGTAGTCCACCGTTGTGGACGACCCGCGTGCGTGGCGGCGCGTCAGCGCCAGCGGGTCGTGAGCGCGAAGCCCGCGATGATGAGGCCGAAGCCGACCGCGAGGTTCCAGTTCCCGAGCGACTCGACGGGCCACGCCGTCGACGTCACGTACGTGACGACGATCCACACGAGGCCGAGCAGCATGAGCCCGAGCATCGTCGGGACCAGCCAGGACGGGTTGCCCTGGGGGGCCTGCTTGGCGGCGGGCGCAGACTGCTGCACGGCCTTCTTGCGCGACTTCGACTCGGGCACGCTGGTCACTCCATCCGGAACTGCGGCAGGCGGGGGCCGGCGGAGAGCTCGGGCATCCGTGGGGATGCGCGATCCGGCCGGCACGTCGTCGTCTAGCGTAGTGCCCCAGGGCGCCACGACCTGCTGGTGCCCGCCCAGAGCGCCGGGAACCCGCTGCCAAGCCGGTCCGGCACGGTCGAGGAGGTGGCGCGCGTGGCCGAGCACGGCACGCCGACGACCGCCGCACGCCGCCGCAGGGTGAGCCGCGGCTCGCTGTCCGTCGCCCTCGTCCTCGCCCTCGCCGGCACCCTCTTCGTCGCCAACGCACGCCTCGCGCGCTCGAGCGACGACCGCCACCCGCAGGACCTCCGCGGCCTCGCGTCAGCCGAGGACCAGCGCGTCTCGGCCCTCGCCGCCGAGCTCGACGAGCTCGAGGCGGAGATCGGTGCCCTGTCCGACGACGACCGGTCGCCGACGACGGACCGTGAGCGCGCCGAGCTCGTCGCCCTCGCCGCAGGGGCGCGACCCGTGAGCGGACCGGGCCTCACCGTCGTCCTCGACGACGCCGAGCCCACGGCCGGCGCGATCGACGAGGGCAGATACACCGCGGACGACTTCGTCGTCCACCAGCAGGACCTCCAGGGCGTCATCAACGCCCTCTGGGCGGGCGGCGCCGAGGCGATGACGATCCAGGGGCAACGGGTGACGATGACGACGGCCGTGCGCTGCGTCGGAAACGTCCTGCTCCTACAAGGACGCGTCCACTCCCCGCCCTACACGATCAGGGCGATCGGTGACCCCGCCGTCCTCCGCACCGCCCTCGACGACGACCCGACCGTGACCCGGTACCGGGCGTGGGTCGCGGCGCTCGGGCTCGGGTACTCCGTCTCCGCAGAGGACGAGATCGACATGGACGCCTACCAGGGCCCCACCGGCCTCGGCTGGGCCGTGCTCCCAGACGGGGTCTCCCCCTTCAGCCCGCCGACGGGGGCGTCGTGACCGGGACCACCGCCCTCGAGGCGATGCCCGACGCACCGCGGCGCCGGCCCTCTCCGCTCGTCGTCGTGACCGGCATCGTCGGGGAGCTCCTCATCACCGCGGGCGTGCTGCTCGGGCTCTTCGTCGTGTGGCAGCTGTGGTGGACGGACGTCGAGGCCGCCGCGACGCAGCGCACGATCATGAACGAGCTCGGTTGGGCGCCCCCCGTCGCCCAGGTCGCCGACGACGGCGTCGCCGAGCCGCAACCCGGTGACCCGCCCGTGCCCGCGGTGCCCGAGCACGGCGAGACCTTCGCGACGCTGCTCGTGCCGCGCTGGGGCGAGCACTACCAGCAGGCGATCTCTGGCGGGATCGACCGCGAGACCGTGCTCGACCCGCTCGGTATCGGGTACTACCCCTCGACCCAGCTGCCCGGCGAGCTCGGCAACTTCGCGCTCGCCGGTCACCGGGTCACGTACGGCAAACCGTTCAACAAGGTCGAAGAGCTCGAGATCGGCGACCCCATCGTCGTCCGGACCGAGACGACGTGGTACGTCTACCGCGTCGTGAGCACCCGCGTCGTCACCCCGAAGCAGACCGAGGTCATCGCCCCGGTGCCGGGAGACCCCGGCGCGGAGCCGACCAAGCGGTTCCTCACGTTGACGACGTGCCACCCGATGTTCTCTCTCCGCGAGCGGTTCGTCGTCCACGCCGTCCTCGACGAGTGGGCCCGCACGGCGGACGGCGTGCCCGCAGCTCTCACCGGAGGCGCATGATGTACGGATGGGTGTGGCGGCACCTGCCGGGGCCCACGTGGGTCCGGGCCGTCACGAGCGTCGTGCTCGTGGCCCTCGTGGTCGTCGCGTGCTTCGCGTGGGTGTTCCCGTGGGTCGCGCCTTTCATGCCGTTCAACGAGCAGACAGTGGGTGAAGGATGACCAGGATCCTCGTCGTCGACAACTACGACTCCTTCGTCTACACGATCGTCGGGTACCTCGCGCAGCTCGGCGCCGAGACCGAGGTGTTCCGCAACGACGCCGTGCCGCCGCTCGCCGAGCGGGGCCGGTTCGACGGCGTCCTCATCTCCCCCGGGCCCGGGACGCCTGCCGGCGCCGGGTCCTCGCTCGACGTCATCCGCGACTGCGCCGCAGCGGGCACCCCGATGCTCGGTGTGTGCCTGGGCCACCAGGCGCTCGGCGAGGTGTTCGGCGGCACCGTGACGCACGCCCCGGAGCTCATGCACGGCAAGACGAGCGAGGTCGAGCACGAGGGCGCCGGCGTCCTCGCGGGGCTCCCGGCGCCGTTCACCGCGACGCGGTACCACTCCCTCGCGGTCGTGCCGGGGACCTTCTCCGACGAGCTCGAGGTGACGGCGCACGTCCCGGGCGAGCACGGGCCCGTGATCATGGGCCTGCAGCACCGGACGCTGCCCCTGCACGGCGTGCAGTTCCACCCCGAGTCGGTGCTCACCGAGGGCGGCCACCGGCTGCTCGCGAACTGGCTCGCGGTGTGCGGCGACACCCAGGCGGTCGCCCGTTCCGCAGGGATGCACCCGCTCGTCCACGTGTAGCCGGGCAGGCGCGGGGACTCGTCAGCGGGACTCCGGCGGAGAGCGCAGACAGCGATGCGGGCCGCGCCCAGGCGCAGCCCGCATCGCTGTCAGACGGTCAGACGGTCGGGGTGCCCCGGCGGCGAGGGGCCCGCTGCGTGGTCCCGGGACGAGCCGTCGCGGCAGACTGCCCGTCGCCCTGGTCGCCGTCCCCCTCGTCGCCCTCCGGCGGGGTCGGGTCGGGGTCGGGGTTCGAGAGGCTGCCGTCCGAGACGACGACGTTGACCTCTGAGCCCTCGACGACGACGGTGCCCGCGCCCGGCTGGGTCTCGAGCACGGTGCCCTCGGGCTGGTCGCTCGGCACCGTGGTCGTCTTGTGGGTGAGGCCGAGCCGGGTGAGGTCGTTGAGGACGTCAGCGACCGGTCGACCGACGAGCCCGTTGGGGATCGTCACCTCGGCCGGCGGCGCCTCGACACCGAGCTGGAGGACGATCGTCTTGCCCTGCGGCACCAGGCCGGGAGCGCGATCCTGGTCGACGACCTTGCCGATCTCGTCCGGGTTGACCGTCGCCATGTCCTTGAACTCGTAGCGCAGGTCGAGCTCGTCGAGCTTGGCGATGGCCTCCTTGCGGCTGAGGCCCGTGAGGTCGGGCAGCTCGACGTTGCCGGAGGCGACGTACAGCGTGACGCCGGTGCCCTTGGCGACGCTCTCGCCCGCCGCGGGGTCGGTCTTGTGGACGAAGCCCTTCTCGGTCTCCGGGACGTCGACCGTCTCCGTCTTGGCAAGCGTGAGGCCCACCTCCTTGAGCGCCTCGATGGCCTCCTCCTGCGTGCGCTGCGTGACGTTGGGGACCTTGACGGAGCCGACGCCCGTCGACACGGTCACCGTGACCGGGGCGCCCTTGTCGAGCGGCGTGCCCGCGGGCGGGTCGGTCGCGATGACGAGGCCCGCGTCGACCGTGTCGGACTCCTCCTTGACGGGGCGGAAGCCGAGCCCGGCGGCCGTGATCGCCTCGCGCGCGGCCTCCTCTGTGAAGCCGGCGACCGGCGGCACGTCGACCTTGTTCGCGTTGGCGTCCGGGCCGTTGAGCGCCATCGCGAGGACGATCGCGGCGATCGCGAGGACGGCGACCCCGATGAGGGTCCACAGCAGCCAGCGCTTGCGGGAGTCCTCCTCCGGCTCGTCCTCGCCCATGCCGCCGAAGGGGCTCGCCTCGACGCCCGTCTGACCCCAGGGCGAGGGCGCGGCCGAGGCCATCTGCTGCGTCGGGTAGCTCGTCGGGGTGCCGAGCACCTGGGTGGTCGCCTCGCCCTCGGGGACGTACGAGCCGATGCCGAAGCCTCCGCCGAGGACGGCCGTCGCGGCCGGGTCGGCGGCAGGTGCTGAGAAGCCGGCACCGACCGCAGGGGCGCCGACGACGCCGCCGCGCATCGCCGTCTCGAGGTCGGCGCGGAACTCGCCGGCCGAGGAGTAGCGGTGGTCGCGGTCCTTGGCGAGCGCCTTGATCGTGATGCGGTCGAGCACCTCAGGCACGTCGGAGGCGACTGAGCTGGGCGTCGGGGCGGCCTCCCGGACGTGCTGGTAGGCGACCGAGACGGGAGAGTCGCCGACGAAGGGCGGTCGTCCCGTGAGCAGCTCGAAGAGCAGGCAGCCCGTCGAGTAGAGGTCGGAGCGGGCGTCGACGGACTCGCCGCGCGCCTGCTCGGGTGACAGGTACTGCGCGGTGCCGACGACGCCCTGCGTCTGCGTCATCGTCGCGGCGGAGTCCGCCATGGCGCGCGCGATGCCGAAGTCCATGACCTTGACCGCGCCCGTGGGCGTGAGCATGACGTTCGCCGGCTTGATGTCGCGGTGGACGATGCCTGCGTGGTGGGAGTACTCGAGCGCCGAGAGGACTCCGACGGTGATCTCGACGGCCTCCTCGATCGGCACGGCCTGGCCGTCGCGGAGGATGTCGCGGACCGTGTGGCCCTCGACGTACTCCATGACGATGAAGGGCACGTGCGAGACCGCGCCGGTCGGCTCGGTGATCGTGTCCTCGCCGGTGTCGTACACGGCGACGATCGCGGGGTGGTTGAGCGCCGCCGCGGCCTGGGCCTCGCGGCGGAACCGCGCCTGGAAGGACGGGTCGCGGGCGAGGTCGGAGCGCAGCACCTTGATCGCCACGGTGCGGCCGAGTCGGGTGTCGTGCCCGATGTGGACCTCGGCCATGCCTCCACGCCCGATGAGCTCGCCGAGCTGGTAACGGCCGGAGAGGAGCCGGGGTGCGTCGTCCACCACTACGCGTCCTTGTCTGTCGGGACCGGCACGGGTGCCTGGTCGCTTGCACGGTCGGGGGCGCACACGTGCGCGCCGATCATCCCACCCATGGGGCCTCCGTGGGTGCAACGCTCACGACCGGAGACGCGATCGTGACCCGCGTGCCCGTCACGTCGCTCTCGCCAGCCCCGAGCAGCCTCGTCGCGAGCGACGCCCCGAACACGGCGAGCAGGAGCAGCAGCAGCGCGAGCAGCGGCCAGCTCACCGCGCCGACACGCCGCCCCGTCGTCGTCGACGTCCGGCGCACCTCGCGTCGCTC
>JAFABT010000354.1 GCA_023425905.1 Actinomycetes bacterium
GGTCCGAGCGGGACGGCCGTCGTCGTGGGTCTCGCGCTCGCGGCGGGCGCCGTGCTCGCCGGCCTCGCCCTCACCGGGCAGTCGATCGTCTGGTGGCCAGTGCCGCAACCAGCCGTCGTCCGCTGACAGGCGGGCCGAAGGGCCTCTCGGCACCCAGGGAGTCGACGTAGGCTGGCCCCGGCGTGGCACGACCGCCCAGCCCGCCGCGCCACGGGGCGCGCGCGCAGCCGAGACGAGGAAGCCTCAGATGTCCGAGAGTGAGCGGCCCAAGGCCGCGCAGACCAAGGCAGAGCGCCGCGAAGAGGCCCGCCTCAAGGCGCTTCAGCTGCGCGAGGAGACCAAGCGCCGCGAGAAGCGCAACCGCGTCGTCGCGATCTCCGTGCTCATCGCGGCGGTCGTCGTGCTCGTCGGCGTCGTCGCGTTCATCCTCTCCCAGCAGGAGAAGCCGACCGGGAACGTCGCCTACCAGGGCGAGACCAAGCCGACTCTCGCAGACTCGCCGGCCCCGTCGACCGCGCGCGAGGACGGGGCGATCACCGTTGGCCCAGGCGGCGTGGCCGGGACGGAGGCGACCGCGGCCGGTGCTGTCGAGGTGACCGTGGTCTATGACTACGAGTGCGTGTGGTGCGGTCGCTTCGAGAACACCAACGGCCCGGTGCTCAAGAGCCTGACCGACACAGGATCCGTGACCGTCGCCTACCGGCCGATCAGCATGATGAACCAGCGCGCGCAGTTCTCGACGCGCGCCGGCAACGCGGCCGCGATCGTCGCGGACGCCGCACCTGACAAGTTCGTCGCGTTCAACGAGGCCCTCTTCGCCGTGCAGGAGGGCGAGACGTTCGCCTCCCCCTCCGGGCTGAAGGACGAGCGCATCGCTGAGATCGCCGCGAGCGTCGGCGTCCCTGCGGACGTCACGGCGCGGTTCACCGACCCGGTCGCAGAGGGCACCACGGAACGGACCTTCTCCAAGTGGCTCGCGGCGAACTACTTCGCCGCGGAGGCGATGGCGAGCGAGAAGGGCAAGGAGCAGTTCGGGACGCCGTACATCCTCATCGACGGTGTGGAGTTCGCCGGCAACTTCCAGGAGCCCGGCGCGTTCGAGAGCGCCGTCCTCTCCGCGGTGGCCGCGAAGGCCGCTGGCTGACCCTCACACCGTCCCGCGGGTTCGTCGCGTGGGCTCCGGGCGTGCGCGTGTGGTCGGCGCGCGCCCGGGTCCGTTACGGTGTGGCGTCGGCCCGCGGGTCGGCGCGCCGCAGTAGCTCAGTGGTAGAGCACCCGCCTTGTAAGCGGACGGTCAGGGGTTCGACCCCCCTCTGCGGCTCTGGCGACGAGCTCAAGCCCGAGGCTCAGCTGAGCGGGCTCATCGGCCCGGTCTCCTCGAGCAGGCGCAGCGCAGCACTCACCCGGGGGTTGCGCGCCGGGTCGGCGTCGATGCCGAGGCACGCGTAGATCGCGTTGATGTGGTTCTGCACCGACTTCTCCGTGATGCCGAGCTCCTCGCCGATCCCGCCATTCGACAGGCCCGAGGCGAGCAGCCGAAGCACCGCGTACTGCCGCGTCGTCAGCTGGGACACCGCGGAGCCGACGCGCGGCGACATCTGGTTGAGCAGCACCGGGTCGAGCGTGGTGCCGCCCTCGGCCGCGACCTTGATCGCGGTGACGAGCGTCGAGGTGTTCGTCGAGCTCGTCTTCGACAGGTAGCTCCAGCCGGAGGCCACGTCGGTCGGCAGGTCGAGCAGCAGGTCCATCGCGTCGTGCGCGGACAGCAGGAGGATGCCGAGCCCTGGCTGCCGACGGCGCAGCGTCACCCCGAGGGCGATGCCGTTGCCGTCCGGCAGATCGATGTCGATGACCGCGACGTCGACCGTGTCGCCGACGAGCTCCCGGTTGGCCTCGGTGACCCCGGGGCAGGAGGCGACGACCTCGAGGCCGTCCGCGGCTCCGAGGGTGAGCTCGAGCATCGACCGGAACAGAGGTTGGTCCTCGACGATGCCGACCCGGATGGGGGCGGAGGAGGACGTGGGGGGAGCCGCGTTCGTGTCCATCGCCCCCAGTATGGCCCGCGGCAGGTGTGCGAAGGGACGAGGACCGCGGGGGAAACTGACAGACTTGCCCCCGGACGTGCCCGGAAGGAACAGGGAGGTGACATGGCGGTCGATGAGGCCGAGGTGGCGATCGCTCAGGATCGTCGGTGGCTCGTCGCCACGGCGAGCCTCGTGCTGTTCGTGTTCGCCGTGCACGCGACCGCTCAGGGCGAGGTGTTCCTCGACCGGCTCGACCTCGCGTCCGGCTCGCCCAGCCCGATGCCGCGCGTCCTCAGCTCCGCGATGATGATCGCAGCCAACGCGGCACTGCTCGTGGGCTTCGGGGTCCACCGGGTGCGCTCGTCGGCGTGGATGGTCGCCTTCGTCATCGCGGTGTCCGGCCTGTCCGCAGCGTTCCGCGCGGTCGTGCTCGAATGGCTCGGCGTCTACGACCAGGTCTACGCGGGCGGCTGGCTCGAGGAGCTGATCCTCACCGGGGGCGTCGCGACGACCGCCAACGCCCTCGGTGCGCTCTACATGACCTCGCGTCGCAGCGCGCGGGAGCAGGAACGCGCGGCCCTCCACCAGGCGCTGCAGATCGAGCTCGCGCTCAAGGCTCTGCAGTACGAAGAGGTGCGCGTGCGCCGCGAGGTGGCCGAGGGGCTGCACGGGTCGCTGCAGCAGCGCCTCGTCCTCATCAACGCGCGGATCGACACGATCATCGACCACGTCGTCACGGGCGACATGTCCGAGGCAGACACGGTCGCGCTGCGCGAGATCCGCGCCGACCTCGAGATGGTGCGCGAGGGCGACGTGCGCGAGATGAGCCGTCTGCTCTACCCGGACGGCCTCGAGATCGGGATGATCCCCGCGATCAGGTCGCTGCTCGGCCGGCTCCCGACGTCGATCGGCACCCGCCTGGTCGTCTCGGACGGCGTACGCAGGATCGACGACCCGGCCTCGCCGTCGCTGTCGCAGACCGAGCGCCTCCTCGTCGTCCGCGTCGTCGAGGAAGCGGTGACGAATGCGCTGCGGCACGGCGCTGCCTCCCGCCTCGACGTCGAGGTGCGCGAGGAGGACGGCCGGCTCGCGGTCGCGGTGCACGACAACGGCTCCGGGTACGAGCCGGGTTCCGGCGGCGGGGTGTCGGGGCTCGCGCGGCTCACGGACCGCCTCTCGATCGCGGGCGGGACGCTCGAGGTCTCCTCCATGCCGGGTGCGGGCACGACCGTCCAGGCGTGGCTGCCGATCCTCGCGGTCGAGGACGCGAGCCCTGCCGCGCCCGAGCCCGCGGCCTGAACGCCCGCTGCTCCAAACGGGTGATCTTTGCCGTGGTCAGGCCTGCAGGCCGGGCGATTGGTCGGTGCGTGTCCCGCTTTGTCCGGGCTGTGAGCGCGCGCCTCTGACCGGGTGAGGTGGCGGCACCTACTCGGGCGTTCCGGACGCGCCGGATAGTGGCCGCGCAACCACCACGGGGCGAGCCGCCGCCGATGCCGGCCGTCCGACCACCCCACCCCCCGGAAGGTTTCCCCCTCATGAGTGCTGCCCTGCAGAAGAAGAACAACCGTCGCAAGACCCTCGCCGTCGCGATCGCCGTCGTCGGCGTCGCGGGCCTCTCCCTCGCGTCCGCCGCGCAGCTCACGCTCAACGGTGGCGACTCGAACCTCGTCCAGGCTGGCACCGCTGACCTCACGGCGACGCTGTGCCAGGCGTCGGAGATCGACGTGACGTTCACGCTCGATGGCGCGACCCCGGGCGACCTCGGCACGGCGGCCGACTTCGGCTACGCCGCGGGCGCGGACGCCCTCCTCCTCGACGAGATCGACGCCGCGTGCGCGGGCAAGAACCTCAAGGTCGCGCTCGGCACGGACGCCGGCGCCCTCGTGGGCTCGGAGTACTCGGCCTCCGCCGCGGCCGGCGCGCTCACCCTCCCGCTCACGACCTTCGGCTCCCTCACGGACGCCCAGGTCGCCTCGATCGGTCAGGTCTCCGTCACGATCTTCGACTGAGCGCGCAGGCGCCGGGGTAGGACGTGGACGAGGTCCGGGACGCAGCAGCCGAGCAGGAGGCCACCGCACCGTGGTGGTCACCGGCTCGGCTGCTGCGCGCCGTCCCGGGCTTGCTGCTCTACGTGCTCGGCGCCGTCGCGATCGTCGCGCTGTGGCCCACGAGTCTGGGCGGGTGCACGACGCTCACGGTCGTCTCGGGCAAGTCGATGGAGCCGACGTACCTCGACGGTGACATCGTCGTCTCGCGTTGCGGCTCGCCCGCGGTCGGCGACGCGGTCGTCTACCAGCCCGAGGAGCTCGGCGGGGCCCGGATCATCCACCGCATCGTCGGCGGCGACGCCGAGCAGGGCTGGGTGCTCCAGGGCGACAACAACGACTGGCTCGACCCCTTCCAGCCCGTCGACGACGAGGTGCTCGGCATCAACGTCCTCCACCTGCCCAAGCTCGGGCTCGTCGCTCGCACGCTCATGAACCCGTGGGTGTGGGTGTCGCTCATCCTCGTCGCGCTCGGCCTGCTGCTGTGGCCCTCGTCGGTCGACGAGGCGGAGGACGACGACGCGGGCTCGGACGAGGACGACGACGCGCACGACGACACGGTCGATAGCGCCCCCGATGCCGAGCGGGTGCTCGCATGAGCCGGCTGGTCAACCTTCGCGCGCCGCGGGACGCGGCCCGGCTCGCGCTGCTCGCGGGTCTCGTCCTCGTCGTCGCGGCGCTCGGTCCTGCAAGCGCCGCCGGCCTCGAGCTGCTCGCCCGCCCCGGCGGGGTCTACGCCTCGACCGACGCGCGGTGCTCCGACGGACCGGTCGAGGTCGCGCCGTCCGGGCCGCGATCGCCGTCCGGGACCTTCCAGCAGGTCACCGTGAGCGGCGTCGACGCGGGCTGCGCATCCGGCGAGGTCGCCGTCTATGCGAGCGCGGCGCCACGCACCGTCGCCGCGGTGGGTTCCGGTGCGGTGACCGGGACGACGCTCGTCGTCGCGACCGATCCGTTCACCCCGCCCGTTACCGGGTCCGGGGCAGCGTGGGTCCACCTCGACGGGTGGCCGGTCGCGGCGTCGTGGTCGTACACGCCGCCGCCCCCGAGCGGTCCCGTGACCCCGGGACCGGGGGTGCAGATCAGCGAGCCCGTGTGGACGCTCGTGACGAACAACCCGGTCCAGGCCTGCTTCACGACGACCGTCTCGACGACGTCGACGACCCCGGTGACGTGGGGCGTCCGTCTCGACCTCACGAAGCCCCCGTTCAACGGCGCGACGAACGGCTTCCAGGTCCACGACGTCGGGGGCAGCAACATCGCCTACCGGCTCCGGATCGACTACGACATCCCTGGCATGGTGGCGACGGTCCGAGGTGACGCCTCACTCCCGACGATCACCGCGGGCCAGACCCTGCGCTTCTCCGTGTGCAACTACGGCCTGCCGCCCGGCGTGCAGACGCCGAGCGCGTACACGGTGGAGATCACCCCGGGCACGGGGTCGGCGTGGTCCGGGTCGAAGGCCTGCTACTCCGTGACGGTCCGGGGCAACGGCACGTCGCGCTTCTACTTCGCGTACCAGTTCGAGCTCGACATGGCTGCCGCCCGAGCGCGAGTCGGGGGCGGGACGCGCTTCGCGGTCGACTCCGGTGACGACTGGAAGTTCACGACGACCCGGCTGGGCACGAACGTCTTCCGCTTCAGCTCCAACTCCCCGGCGAACATCGCCGGGACGGAGACGTACGGGCCATTCGTCTACTGCGCGTACCGGTACTGAGCGGGCTCAGTACCCGGCCTCGAGGTCGACGCGCCCTTCCCACTCGGATCCGTCGGCGAGCGCCCGCGCGTTCGCGAGGACGCGCGCGAGGTAGTGCGGCGCCATGAGGGCGGCGGTGTCGGCCGTGTGCGGGGTGATGAGCGCGCGGGGATGCGTCCACAGCGGGTGCCCGTCCGGCAACGGCTCGGGGTCGGTGACGTCGAGGGCGGCGCCGCCGAGTCGCCCTGGACGCAGGGCGTCGACGAGCGCGTCGGTGTCGACGAGTCCGCCGCGGGCGACGTTGACGAGGACGGCGCCCGGGCGCATCGCCTCGAGCTCGGACCTTCCGAGGAGGTGGGTGGTCGCCGGGGTGAGCGCGGCCGCGAGGAGGACGGCCTGGGCGCGGGGGAGGTGGTCGTGCAGCGCGTCGGGCTGGACCGTGCGGACGGCCCCGGGGAGAGGGTCGGGCCGTCGACGCACGACGGTTGTCGAGGTGCCGAAAGGCTCGAGGAGCCGGAGCAGCTCCTGCGCGATGCCACCGGCGCCGACGAGGAGGACCTCCGCGCCGTAGAGGGTCTCTCCGCTCGGGACGGGGTCCCAGCTCGTCGCGCGGGCGCGCACCGCGATGTTCCGCAACGATCCGAGGGTGAGCATGAGGGCGTGCTCGGCGACGGGGCGGGCGTAACAGCCCTTCGCGCTCGTCGTCACAGGGACGCGGTCGGCGAGCTCGCGCATGAGGGGCAACCAGGACTCGACCCCGGCCATGGGCCACTGCATCCACTCGAGGCGGCCGGAGGCGTCGACCGCCGCGCGGATGGCGGCGGCGTCCGGCAGCGGGTGGTGGAGGACGATGCCGCGGGTGTCGGGGCCGGGGTCGGCGATGACGTGCCCGTCGCGCCCGAGCGCGTCGGTCACGGCGGTGTCCGTGCCCGGCAGGACGGCGATCGTCATCGCGCGGGCCCGTCGTCGGAGGTGGCCTCGACCGGCGCGAGCTCGGGGCGCTTCGGGTGCCGGGCGTCGCCGCTCGACCTGCCGCGCAGCCGCCGCGTCGCCCACGGCACCGCGTGCTCGCGTAGCCAGCGGGAGTCCTCGGCGAGCCGGGTTGCACGGGAGACCGCGGGAAGCGGTGTGAGCGGGTCGTCCCACGCGGGGTCGTCGGGCTCGAGCCCGAGGGCGACGAGTGCGCCCTGGGCGATGCGCGCGTGACCGTCGGTCGTGAGGTGGATGCGGTCGGCGTCCCACATGCGCCAGTCCCGCAGCGAGCGCATGCCCCACATGTCGAGGACGGCGGCGCCGTGGCGGCGGGCGATCGTCCACACATGCGCGTTGAAGACACCCGTCCGGGAGCGGGTGCGGCGGACGAGGGGTGAGTCGCGAGTGTCCATCCCGGTGCACAGCAGAACGTCGCAACCGTCGCCGCGCAGCCCCGCGACGACCTGCTCGAGGTCGGCCGCGAGCCGGTCCGGGTCGGCGTCGGGGCGGAGCAGGTCGTTGCCACCGCCGATGACGGAGACGAGGTCGGGGGCCATGCGTCGTGCGGGCGGCACCTGCTCGAGCAGCAGGGGGCGCAGGAGGCGCCCGCGTACCGCGAGGTTGGCGTACTCGAGCGGTGCGAGCCCTGCGGCGGTACGACGTCGGGACAGCGCGAGGGCGAGCTGGTCCGCCCACCCGCGGCACGGCCCGTCGGGGTCGGGCTGGTCCCAGAGGCCTTCGGTGAAGGAGTCGCCGAGGGCGACGAAGCGCGTCCAGGGAGGGCTCTGCTGCGAGTGGGCCATCGGTGCGGGGGTGACCTGTCGCAGTTCTCCTGTCATGGGCACATTGTGCTCCGCCGTTGCGGCGACGGCCGGTCGGATGTCACCCGAAAGGGCCGGCCCGGAGGGTGTCCGCCACGCGAGACGCGCCCTACGCTTGGGTACTACAACCCAGGACGGGTTGGGTGCCCACACCCAGGGGCCGGCACATGGAGGTGGCGAACATGGGGGCAGTCTCGTCGGTCGCACGCCGCTCCGGCACCCGAGCCTGGTGGGCGGGAGCCCTCGTCGCAGTGTCCTGCGCAGGGCTGTGGTCCTCCGCCCAGGCGGCGGAGCACGAGGCCGCGATGGCGCCCTCCACCTGCGCGGCGACGGGGCTCGACACGTCCAACCGCGTCGACTGGTCCGCAGAGATCGCCGGCTTCGCGGTCACGGGCGTCGAACTCCTCGCCGTCCCCACCGGGTGCGAGGGACGCGTCGCGGTCGTCACCGTGCACGACGCGGACGGGGACGTCGTCGGCAGCGCGACCGGCGCGCTCGTCGCAGGCGGGGTCGTCGCCCTTCCCGCCCCCGTTCCCGCCGACGGGGTCGCCGTCGTCCGGACGAGCATCCTCGGCTGACCTCGCCGACGACCTCACCCCTCGAGCGACCACCGCACAGGCGGGGCGCCCTGCTCCGCGAGCAGCGCGTTCACCGCCGAGAACGGGCGCGACCCGAAGAAGCCGCG